>DATCWO010000118.1:0-2086 GCA_036566325.1 Burkholderiales bacterium
ATCCTGCACGCCTGCATTCCCTATAAGTACGTCGATCACACGCACGCCGACGCCCTGCTCGCGATCACCAACACCCCCGGCGGCGAGCAATACGTGCGCGAAATTTACGGTGATGGGGTGATTGTCATTCCATATGTCATGCCGGGCTTCGATCTTGCGCGTCTGGTGGCGCGCGAATTCCAGCGCCAGGCGCATGCGGGCACGCGCGGCATGATCCTGCTGAAGCATGGTGTTTTCAGCTTTGGCGACACTGCCCGTGAAGCCTACGAACGGATGATCGAACTGGTCAGCGCGGCGGAAAGCTTTCTTGCGCGCCGCAAGGCCTGGTCCGTTGCTGCGCCGCAGAAGCGGACGGTCTGTGAAGCCTCGTCGCCGGAACTTGCGCAATTGCGCCGCGATGTTTCCGCCGCCGCCGGCACGCCGATGATTCTGCGCGTGCGCTGCACCGAGCAGACACGAGCGTTTGCGCGGCATCCGCAAATCGGGCAGCTTTCGCAACAAGGCCCCGCGACACCCGACCATGTCATCCGCACCAAACGCCTGCCCATGCTGGGGCGCGACGTGGTGGCGTACGCCACGGCCTATCGAAGCTATTTCGATACCCACGCACCGCAGGCGAAAGCGCCCAAGGCCATGCTCGATCCCGCGCCACGCGTTGCGCTTGACCCTGCCTTCGGTCTCGCCAGTTTTGGCCGCAGCGCCAGGGATGCGCGCATCGTCGAAGAACTGTACGAACACACCATTGACGTCATCCTGCGTGCCGAGGCGCTGGAGCGCTACGAAGCGTTGCCGGTGCGCGATATCTTCGACATGGAGTACTGGGACCTCGAGCAGAACAAGTTGAAGAAAAGCGGCAAGGCGCCCGTTTTCGCCGGTGAAGTCGTCCTGATCACCGGCGCGGCATCGGGCATCGGCAAGGCGGCAGTCGAAAGCTTTCTTGCGCGCGGCGCTGCGGTGGCCGCGCTGGATATCAACCCCGCCATCGAAGCGCTGCATCAACGCACCGATTTTCTGGGTCTGCGTTGCGACGTAACCGACGAAAGCGCGGTCGACGCAGCGCTCGATGAAATCATCCGTCGCTTCGGCAGCATCGACATGCTCGTGCTGAACGCCGGAATGTTCGCCGCCAATCGCGCGGTGCATGAATTGCCGACGATGCAATGGCGCGAGGTGTTCGCGCTCAATCTGGACGCCAGCTTTGCGCTCATGCGCGCATGCCACCCTTATCTGAAGCTGGCACCGCGCAGCGGACGTATTGTCGTGATCGGCTCGAAGAACGTACCGGCGCCCGGACCGGGTGCCGCCGCCTACTCCGCCTCCAAGGCCGCGCTGACGCAACTTGCGCGCGTCGCGGCACTCGAATGGGGTGGCGATCACATTCGCATCAACACGCTGCATCCCAATGCCGTGTTCGACACCGGCATCTGGACGGACGACATGCTTGCCGAGCGCGCCCGGCGCTACGGCTTGTCGATCGAGCAGTACAAGACCAACAACGTGCTGCAGACGGAAGTGACGAGTCGCGATGTCGCCGAACTCGCCGCCGAACTGTGCGGCCCGCTATTCGCCAAGACGACCGGTGCACAAATTCCGGTCGATGGCGGCAACGAGAGAGTGATTTAGGATGGCCAACGCTGTAGAGACATTGCGCTGGGGCGGCGATTATGTGGAATTCATCGATCAACGACGGTTGCCGAATCGCATCGAATACGTGCGCTGTCGCGACGCGGCGGAAGTCGCAAACGCCATCCGCGACATGGTGGTGCGCGGCGCGCCGGCGATCGGCTGCGCGGCCGCATACGGCATCGCGCTCGAGGCACTGAAGGGCACGCGCGATTTCACCGCCGCGTTTGCTGCGCTACGTGCGAGCCGACCAACCGCAGTGAATCTGTACTGGGCGCTCGACCGCATGCAGGGGTTAATCAGCGCGCATCCGCCCGAATTGACCGCAATGCTCATCGCGGAAGCGCAGGCCATCCAAGCCGAAGATTTGGAAATCAATTACGCGATCGGCCGTTTCGGCGCCGCGTGTGTGCCGGACGGCGCACGCATCATGACTTACTGCAATGCCGGTGCCCTTGCGACG
>DATCWO010000031.1:0-17055 GCA_036566325.1 Burkholderiales bacterium
TATGCGCAGAAGTGCTTTTTCGCGTGTATGTTGATGATACAACAGGGAATTGGTCATTTGCGTAGTAACACCCTTCAGAAATAAAAAAGCCGGCTGTTGAGGCCGGCTTTTTGTTGCGCGCCGCAAAGGTCGCGAAGCTTGATCGAGGCTTTGCAGCCTTGAGTCTTACTTCTTCTCTTCGGCGGATGCTGCTGGCGCTGCGTCAGTTGCAGGAGCAGCCGGTGCGGCTTCGGTCGCCGGAGCGGCCGCGGTAGCGTCGGTTGCGGGTGCAGCGTCGGTAACAGGCTCCGCCGGAGTCGCAGGCGCCGCGGATTCAGCCGGTGCAGCAATGTCAGCAGCCGGCGTTGCGGGCGCCGCGGGCTCTTCTTGACCGCAGCCGACGAGTGCAAGCGCTGCAAGTAGAGCGGCGAGGGTGGAGCGATTCATTTTTACGATCCCCTAATAAGCGTTATGGATAAAAGCATGATGCGACCCCACGGCCTCATCGAACGACTACGCTTACGGGACAAGGACCGCCTGGCAGCGCGCAAAAGTATACACGTTTTAAGTCTGTTTCTCTCTGTGCCGAGGCTGTAAGAACGCTTTCAAAGTCCCAAGGTCGTGGCGGCAGTGGACGGCTCCGAATACGTCCGGATTTCCTCGAAACGATCCGCCAGTTGACCGCCTTCGAGCGGGTCATGCAATACGTAAACGCCACGACCCTGCTGCGCCACCGGGCGGCGGACGAAATGCTGCGCATCGATCAGCACGAAACAATCCTGCGCACGTCGCGCTTCACCTTCCGTACGGTAAATCGCGATGGCGGTCGGAAAATCCTGCAGCAGTCTGATCAGTCGCGCTGCATTGCGCACGACATGCGTGGCATCGTGCAAGGCGATGTGCAGGGTGTTGTTGCGATCGGCGCGCAGGAACGCGCGCAACTGCTCGATGCGCGCGACGCTGTTCAGATTGAGCATGAGCAGATCGGGATCGAAAACACGAATTGCATTGCACGCAAGCGGCAGCAATGTGTCGAGGGCTGCAAGATACGCTGCGCGCGTGTCGATCAGTTGCCGTGTGGGTTGCGGTGCTGGAGCGTTCATGGGGTGGGCGCGCCGGTGTTCAGGCACGAACTCGGTGTTCATTGCCTTTGATGAAGTGATGATATAGCCACCAACTGCGTGACGACACACTCGATCACGCACGCGGCTTAATCGAAACGGAAGCTGGAAATGGCGGTTTCCATCACCCGATCCGTGAAGATGCGCCGGCCGCGACCATCGCTTGCCGCACCGGCGGCGACCAGCAACGGAATGAGATGTTCTTCACCTCCCGGCGGATGCGAAAGCCGCGCGTTCGGCGCGTCAGCCCAGTGCGTCAGGGCCGCTGCGCGTTGCGCCGGTTCGGCTTCGACCGCCGTTGTCAGCCACGCGTCGAATGCATCCGAGATCGGACCGAAGCGCGGATCGCCATAGCCGCGCATGTTGTGAAAGCTCATGCCGCTGCCGACGATCAGCACGCCCTCGTCGCGAAGCGGCGCCAGCGCTCGTCCCATGGCGAGATGCGCCTGCGGGTCCAGATCGGTGCGCAACGACAACGGCACCACAGGAATGCTCGCTTCCGGTAAGACCAATTTCATCGGGATGAAAACGCCATGATCAAAACCGCGCTTGCCGTCTTCGCGGTTGGCGATGCCGGCATCGCTCAGCAGTTTGCGTACGCGCGTCGCCAGTTCGGGGTTGCCCGGTGCGTCGTAGCGCAATTGATAGGTGTGCTGCGGAAAACCATAGTAGTCGTAAATGAGTTGCGGGCGTGCTGCGCTGGCGACGGTAAATTCAGCTTCCACCCAATGGCCCGACACCACCAGCACGGCACGCGGCGTGGCGGGCAGCGAGGTCGTCAGTCCCTTGAGAAAGTCCCCCATCCTTGTCCAGGTATCGGGCGGATTCCAATCCATGAAGAAACACGGGCCGCCCCCATGGGGGATGAAAAAGGTCGGCATCCGAGTCTGCGTCGGAGCTTGCTGTGCGTCAGTTGTGGCGCGGGCGGTGGAGATCGGGGTCTGCATGGTCAGCATCCGGTCGGTGTTGATACGTCTTTGATTCCAGCCCGCCTGAAAAGATCGGAACGCCCTGGATACCTGCCCCTCAGGCGGCGCCGGCAAGCAGATAGCCGGCCGCATACCACTCGTGCAGCAGATTCAGCAGTACATCGTCCACCTCCGTGCCGGGCGGCAGTGCTCGACGGTCGGCAAGTGCGCGTAGCGTGGCGCGCCATTCGGGCGTCGCGATGATTGCTTCGCCGTTGAGATACCAGCGGCTGCCGCGATAAAGCATCGCACTGGTTAGCGCCAGGCGCACGCCGCCCCGCGCCAGCGTGCGGGCGAAGGCGTCGAGCGGCATGACGCGACGCGGGCGCTCGAATTGCACGTGCGCCTTCGGCTCCGACAGATAGTGGCCGAGAAAGTCTTCGACGTCGCGGCGCGACCAGCGAATATCGGCGAGCATTGTTTCGGCCTGTCGCACGAAATCGTCGCCGATCTGCGCGGGACTGCGCTGCGCCTGCAGATCGGGATCGCGATACATGCCGCGCAGACCGACGCGCTCCTGCATGAAACCGAGGAATTGCATCGCCAGCTCCTGTGTCGAGGGCGCGCGAAAACCGATGGAGTAGGTCATGCATGGATCGAGTGCGACGCCTTCGTGTGGCACGCCGGGGGGCAGGTAGAGCATGTCGCCCGGTTCCAGCACCCATTCCTGCTCGGCGCGAAAATTTTTCATGACGCGGATCGGCGCCTTCGGGTCGAGTTCGATATCGCGCTGATTGCTGATGCGCCAGCGCCGTCGTCCTTCACCCTGCAGCAGAAACACGTCATAGGAATCGATGTGCGGACCGACGCCGCCGCCCTTGACGGCATAGCTCACCATCACGTCGTCAAGACGCGCGTACGGCACGAAGGCGAAGCGTCGCATCAGCGCGTCCGCTGCCGGCAGAAAATGATTGAGTCCCTGCACCAGCAGAGTCCAGCGCGTGGACGGCAGCTTGCCATAGACGTCGGGCTCGAAGGGGCCATGCTCCATTTCCCAGGTGCGACCCTCGCGGCCGATGAGACGGGCTTCGCAATCGTCGCGTGCGGCGAGGCGGTACAACGCTTCGACGCTCAACAAATTGCGAAAGCCGGGAATCGCGCCGCGAATGAGAAGCGGACGCTTTTGCCAATGGCGTGCCAGAAACGTGCGCGGAGCCAGTCCGCCGAGCAGATTATTTTTCATGCGGCCGATTGTAGCGGTCGCCGTACGGCGACGTCCCGATTCGCCAATCGGGCGACAATGATGGTTTAGAATCCAGTCGCCTATCAACACGACCCGATGGTGGCCGTTCGATGCTGCAGCCAGGACAGTTCGCCCCGCAATTCATCTTGCCCGATGCCGATATGGAAGCGATCGATCTGACCGCGTTCACCGGGCATAAAAATATCGTGCTGTATTTCTATCCCAAGGACGGCACGCCCGGATGCACCCTGCAGGCGACCGAGTTTTCCGATCTCGATGAACGGTTCGCGCAGCATGATTGCGTGGTACTGGGCGTGTCCTGCGACGACTGTATGACGCACGCCGATTTCCGCGACGAGAATGGGCTTGCAATTCGCTTGCTGTCGGACGAGGAAGGGCAGGTGTGCCGAGCCTATGGCGTCATGCGCGATGCAGTCGATGGCAATGGGCGCGGCCGCATTCAGCGCTCGACCTTCGTGATCGACAAGTCCGGGCGCGTGCGTCACGCGCTGTATGGGGTCAGCCCAAAAGGCCATGCGGCCGAAGTACTCTCACTGGTGGAGGAATTGAATGAGAGTCGCTAAAGATACGGTGGTATCGCTCGACATCGAGGTGTCGGATGTGTGGGGCAATCTGCTCGAGCGGTCGGAGCGTTCGCTGGCTTATCTGCATGGCGGCTACGACGGTATCGTGGCGGCCGTTGAGGAAGCGCTGGATGGCAAGCAGACCGGCGATCAGTTGTCGGTCCGGCTCGAGCCCGAAGACGCCTTCGGCGACTACGACGAGGAATTGGTGCGGGTCGAGGCACGCGAAAAATTTCCCGAAGCACTTGAAGTAGGCATGCAGTTCGAAGGTGTTCCGGGCGACGAGGATGAGTCCGCGGAAGCGGTGGAAGCTGTGATTTACACCGTGACCGATGTCGCCGACGACGCTGTCGTTCTGGACGGCAATCACCCTTATGCCGGGATCGCCCTGCAATTCGACTGCACCGTGCGCGATGTACGCGCCGCGACCGCGGATGAGATCGATCAGGGTTATGCCAACGACGACAACGATGCGCCGGTGCGCATCGCGGATCACTAGGAAACCCTGATCAAGTCTGACGATAGAGCGGATCAGGGCTTCTCTAGTCAATCAGGCTCATCAGCGCAGCGTTGCCGCCCGCCGCGGCCGTGTTGATGCACAGGCTGCGCTCGACGATCAGACGACTGAGGTCGTAGCCACCACTCCCTTGCGTGATCAGCGGCACGATTGCCGGAGAGCGTGTCATCAGCGCAGCGTGTACGACGCGTGCATCGGCGTGCATGCCATCCCACAGCAAGGCAGTAACGTTCGCACGCGATAAATCCTCGACCAGTTCGACCGTTTGCGGCAACACGCGCGCAAGTGTTTCGCTGAATGCGCTCCGCGGTAGAACCGTTCGATTGCCGGTGGCCAATGCGGCCGTGATCTGTCTGCACAAAGCAGGATTCGACGTTGCCAGACAGCCGATGCCGCCGCGCGCCGCGAAGCGCAGTTCGTTGTATTCGCCGGTGGGGCCGGCGAGCGGCAACGAGGTGCCGAATAAGGACTCGGCGCGCTGCGCCGCGGCGCAACGACGTACTTCGTCGCGTTCCGCCGGCGCAAGCGGCAGTCGATCGAGTTGAGCGAGCAGTGCATCGAGGGCGGGGAGCGATGCATTTGTATTTGCACATTGCAGTCGCGCACGCGTTCCACGCATCAGTCGGGGCAGATAAAGCGGCCCGCCGGCTTTCGGTCCGGTGCCGGAGCGCCCCTCGCCGCCGAAGGGTTGCACGCCGACCACGGCACCGATGATATTTCGATTCACGTAAACGTTGCCCGCGCATATGTGTTTCACGATGTGCGTGACGGTTTCGTCGATGCGGCTCTGAATGCCGTGAGTCAGGCCGTAACCCGTGCGGTTGATATCTTCGAGCACGCGGTCGAGTTCGTCGGCAGCGTAGCGAATCACGTGCAGGACCGGGCCGAAGATTTCGCGCGGCAGGCGGTCGATGCGGTCGATTTCGATCAGCGTCGGCGCGACGAAATCGCCGTGTCGGGTATCGTCGCTCAGCGGCGCACTGTGGCAGGCGAAGCCCAGCGCACGCATCGCCTCGATGTGCGCCACGAGCGCCTCGCGTGCGGCTCGATCGATCACCGGGCCGACGTCGGTGGCGAGGCGCATCGGATTGCCGACGCGTATTTCATTCATCGCGCCTTTGAGCATCTGCACAATGCGCTCGGCGATATCCGACTGCAGATACAGCACGCGTAGCGCCGAACAGCGCTGTCCAGCGGAGTCGAAAGCGGAGGCGAGCGCGTCGGTGACGAGCTGTTCGGCCAGTGCGGAGCGGTCCGCGATCATCGCGTTCTGACCGCCGGTTTCGGCAATCAGCACGACATCCAGACGCTGTGCGAGCGTGGCTTCGATCGATTTGGCGACTTCGGTCGATCCGGTGAACAACACGCCGCGCACGCGTTCATCCGCGACAAGGGCGGCGCCAACTTCGCCGCTCCCCGGCAGGAGTTGCAAGGCTGCTTGCGGCACGCCGGCGCGATGAAAGCGTTCAACGGCCTGTGCCGCGATCAAAGGCGTTTGTTCGGCCGGTTTGGCAAGCACGGGGTTGCCCGCGGCCAACGCCGCGCTGACCTGACCGGTGAAAATCGCCAGCGGAAAATTCCACGGACTGATACAGACGACCGGGCCGCGCGATGCACCTTCGCCGTCGAAGCCTGCGCGCAATTGCGCGGCGTAGTAGCGGCAGAAGTCCGCTGCTTCGCGGACTTCACCGATCGCATTGGCCAGCGTGCGGCCGGCTTCGCGTACCAGAAGGGAAATGAAGAGGGCGCGATCCGCTTCGAGGAGATCGGCGGTGCGTTCGAGCAAAGACGCGCGCGTTTCGAAGGAGGTATGTGCCCAATCCTGCGCGGTCGAGTCTGCGCAGCGCAGGGCGCTTTCGATGTCGTCGGGCCGCGCCTGCATGACCGTGCCGACGATATCGCGCCGGTCGGCAGGGTTGCAGATGACTTGCGTGCTTTCGGTTGAGGCACATTCAAAACCTGGCATCGGCGCAGCCGAGAATGCGCGCGCCGTATCGATTGTTAGCGCGTCGTCGAGCGCGTGCAGTGCGAATTCGTCGCTGAGATCGAGGCCCGGACTGTTGTGTCGCGTCGGCGCATACAGATCGAGCGGCAGCGGGATGCGCGGATGCGGCGCACCGCGCAGTGTTGCCGCGGCTGCGACGGGATCGGCAATGAGTTCGTCGATCGATACGCTTGCATCGACGATGCGATTGACGAAGGAACTGTTGGCACCGTTTTCGAGCAGACGTCGGACCAGATAGGGCAGCAGCGTTTGGTGCGAACCGACCGGCGCGTAGATGCGGCAGGTGCGCTGCAGGCCATTTGCACCGACGATCTGGTCGTACAGACTTTCGCCCATGCCGTGCAGGCATTGAAATTCGTATTCGGCGTCGCCTGCGATGCTGTGTATGGCAGCAACCGAGTACGCATTGTGTGTGGCGAATTGTGGATAGAACGCGTGCGGCGCGGCCAGCAGTTGCCGTGCGCAGGCCAGGTAGGAGACGTCGGTGTGCAGCTTGCGCGTGTAGACCGGATAGTCGGGCAGGCCGTCGAGCTGTGCGCGCTTGATTTCGCTATCCCAGTATGCGCCCTTGACCAGACGCAGCATGAAGCGATGTCCCGATCGTTGCGCAAGGTCGGCGAGCCAGTCGATCACCATGGGGCAGCGCTTCTGGTAGGCCTGCACCACCACGCCGATGCCGTCGAACCCGGCCAGCGCCGGATCGAGTGCGATTGCTTCGATGAGATCGAGCGAAAGCTCGAGCCGGTCAGCTTCTTCAGCATCGATGCTGAGGCCGATGTTGTAATCGCGCGCCAGCAGGAAAAGCCGGCGCAGGCGCGGCAGCAGTTCGTTCAGCACGCGTTCGCGTTGCGCGCGCTGATAACGCGGATGCAGCGCGGAGAGCTTGACCGAAATGCCGGCCGCGTCATTCAGCGCGTGAGCTGCGGCTTGCGCGCCGACCGCGTGCAGCGCATGTTCGTACGCGGCGAAATAATGTTCGGCGTCCGCGTGCGTCAGCGCCGCTTCGCCGAGCATATCGTAGCTGTGGCGATAACCCTGTTGTTCGCGCGCGACGGCATGCTGCAACGCGTCCTCGATGGTGTCCGCGATGACGAACTGCCGTCCCAGCAGTCGCATTGCGAGATCCACCCCTTGCCGGATGAGCGGTTCGCCGCCCTTGGCGATCAGGCTGCCGAGCGCCGCAGTCAGTCCGCCGGTATCGGCTAGATGAGCAAGCTTCCCGGAAACGTAAAGGCCCCACGCCGCGGCATTCACGAACAGCGATGTACTGCGACCCAGATGCGCCTGCCAGTCGCCCTGGCCGATCTTGTCGCGAATAAGTCGATCGGCGGTGTCGGCGTCGGGAATGCGCAGCAGCGCTTCGGCCAGACACATGAGTGCCACGCCTTCCTGCGTGGAGAGCGAGAACTCATGCATCAGCGCATCGATGCCGCCCGCGCACATACGCGATTCGCGCATGCGGACGATCAGGCGTCGTGCGAGGGTTTGTGCTGTTTCGACCACCGCGTTTGGCATGGCGGCGCGGGGCAGCAGCGCCTGCACGCAGGTGCTCTCGTCCATCCGGTACGCCGTCGTGATCGCATCGCGCAGCGGCGATTGCATAACGGCGAGCGGAACGTGAGACATGTCTCGCCGGGCGTCGCCTCAGTCGGCGACGAATGCGCGGTTGAGGTGTTCGCGTGCGCAATCGATGATTTCGCTCGCGCTGAGTCCGATCGGGCCGATGCCGCGCGCGACCAGATCGTCGCCTGCGGCGCCATGCAGATACACCGCAGCCGGCAAAGCTTGCTCGGGCGTCGCGCCTTGCGCCAGGAGGGCGGCGATCAGGCCGCTCAACACATCGCCCATGCCGGCGCTGGCCATGCCGGCGTTGCCGGTCGTGTTGATCCACCAGCGCCCGTCGGCATGCGCGCAGATGCTGCCGTTGCCTTTCAGCACCACCATGCTGCGAAATTTTTGCGCCAGCGCGAGCGCGCCGGCGACGCGATCCGCCTGCACTTCGACCGTGGTTTTGCCGAGCAGTCGGGCTGCTTCGGCCGGATGCGGCGTCATGACGGTCGGCGCCTGGCGCGATTGCACGGCCGATTGCAAAACGGTGTAGGTGGCGATGAGATTGAGCGCATCCGCATCCAGCACGAGCGGCGCATCGCTGCGCAGTGCCTGCGTCAGCAGACGCTGGGCGAGACTGTCCGTGCCCATGCCGGGGCCGGCCGCGATGGCATTCACCGTCGCCTCGTTAAGCAACGCCTCCGGCTTGCGCATCATCAGTTCGGGGTTCAGGTCATCCACATATGGCGGGTGATCGGTCAGGAAGCCGAGAAACACTTTGCCCGCACCGAGTCGCAACGCCGCGCGTCCGGCGAGCAGCGCCGCGCCGACCATGCCGTCGGCGCCGCCGATGATCGCGACGCTGCCGGCCAGACCCTTGTGAAAGTTGCGCGGACGACGCAGGGGCAGTTCGCGCAATATCGTTGCGTCGATCAACCAGCCGTCCGTGCTGTCGTCGCGTACGCCGAGATCGTCGATGCGCACTTCGCCGCACAGGTCGGGACCGTCGAGCGTGTAAAGGCCCGGCTTGGCGGCGAGGAACGTGATGGTGTGCGTGGCGCGAAAGGTCGCGCCGGTCATTGCGCCGGTATCGCCGTCCAGGCCGCTGGGAATGTCGAGCGCGAGACGCGGTGCGGCGATTGCGTTGGCTGTATCGATGAGTTGCTCGAATGCACCGGTAATCGGTCGCTTGAGACCAATGCCGAACAGGCCATCGATCACCAGATCGTAATGCACCGCCGGCGGAATGGCGTTGAGCAGGCGTCCGTCCGCCGCATTCCATTTCTCCATCGCCGTTCGCGCATCGTCGCTGAGGGTTCGCCCAGATCCGAGATGGACGACATCTACACGATAGAAGCCGCGCTTGAGATGGGTGGCCACCTCGAAGGCATCGCCGCCGTTGTCGCCGGGGCCGGCCAGGATTAGCACGCTTCTGCCATTCTGGCCCAGCAGTTCGCGCGCGAATCCGGCGGCTGCTTCACCGGCGCGTTCCATCAGGCTGGGTTGTGGCCGGGCGCCACGCGCGCGTTGTTCCATGGCGCGCAATGCGGGGGTGCGATAGATGGTGTTCATCGAAACGTCCTGAAGGCGATGAGAATGGCCAGTAACGATGCGACCGTCGCGCGCGGCGGTGCGATAAACAATAGCACGCGGTGGCGCATGCCGACCGACTGGCAAGTCAGCCGTCGCTCAACGCAGCGTGTGATAACGGTCGTAGGTCAGACCGTCGAGATCGATTTCGGGTTGGCGTCCGGCGATGAGGTCGGCCAGGATTTTTGCCGCGCCGCAGGCCATGGTCCAGGCGTGGAAACCGTGGCCGAGATTGAAGTAGAGATTGGCCCAGTGGCCGGCGCCGAGCACGGGTGGCCCATCCGGTGTCGCGGCTTGCATCAGGGTCGACACGGAAGCGCGCGTCAGATCCGCCGCGCCGGGAAAAAGCCGATCGACGGTGTCGGCGAGCAGGCGCCCGCGCTCGGCACGCGCGTTGGTGTTGCGCACGTCCAGTTCCGCCATGCCCGCGGCATGGAGCGTCATGCCCGCGCGCGTAATCCACAACTTGTTGTGTTCATCGACGATGCCGGTTCGGGGCGCGCGGTGGAGATCGTTCACCGGTGCGCTCAACGCATAAGTCTTCACGCGCTGCACCGGTACGACATAGGCATTGTCGTGCAGCCACTGTACCGAACCTGCGCCGAGCGCGAGGATGGTGCGATCGGCGCTGATGTATTCCTTGTCCGTTTCGATGCCGAGCAGCGCGTCACGCTCGACGATCGCCTTGCCTGCGGTGCAGCCGTAACGAAATTGCACACCGAGTGCCTCGGCGTGGCGCGCCAGGGCGTGGGTGAACTGCAGGCAATCGCCGGTTTCGTCCATGGGCAGATACAGCCCGCCGAGAAAAGGCGACGTCGCGTATTCCAGCGCCGGGTCCACCGCGAGACAACCGGCGCGATCGAGCGCGGTGTAGGGAATGCCGAGCTCGTCCAGCAGCGGGAATAGTCTCGCCAGATCCCGCACTTCGTCGTCGGTGCGCACGATCTGCAGCACACCTTCGCTGCTCGATTCGTATTGAATGCCGAGTGCACGACGCAACGCCTGCAATTGATGGAGGCTGTAACGCGCCAGTCGATGCATGCGATAGCGATTTGCGATGTAGCGATCGGGCTTGCATTGGCCGGCCCACATCATGATCCAGCGAATGACCGACACATCCACCGGCCGGCCGGGCTTGAAGGCGCTTTCGCGTTGCGCCGGCCAGTGCACGGCGCGTGCGCGCATGCCGGGTGCCGCCCAGGGTGCGATATAGCTGGGGCACACCAGACCGGCATGGAGGCCTTCGGCCTGCGAGGCGGGACCGGCTTCGCGTTCGACGACGATGACTTCGTGGCCATCACGCGCCAATTGGTAGGCAGTAGTTACGCCGATGACACCGGCGCCGAGAACCAGGACTTTCATTCAGACCAGCTAGATAAGGGCCGCCGCAGTGTGTCAGACGCGAGCGTCGTCCGTCAACGACGCAAAACGAAAGCCGAGAGCAGAGGGGCGGTACCGACGAACACAGCTTGGATTGTGTTTCTGATGTTCGATCTTCCGCCGTGCAAGCGACCCCGGTTTTTACGTTGTTGCTCTCGGCTCTCCGCTGTCGGCTGTAGTCCCAGTAGAATCGACGCGTCGCCTCATTTTCAAACACCATGTCCAAGCATTGGCAATTCTGGATCGATCGCGGCGGCACGTTCACCGACATCGTGGCGCGCACGCCCGACGGCGGTATCGTCACGCATAAGCTGCTGTCGGAACATCCGGAACGTTATGACGATGCGGCGCTCGCCGGCATTCGCGCGTTGATGCATGTGCCGCACGATGTGCCTATCCCGTCGCAGCGGATCGCGGCGGTGAAAATGGGGACGACGGTCGCGACCAATGCCTTGCTCGAGCGCAAGGGCGAACCCACCGTGTTGCTGGTGAGTCGCGGTTTTCGCGATGCGTTGCGCATCGCCTATCAGAACCGGCCGGACATTTTCGCGCGTCGGATCGTGCTGCCCGAACTGCTTTACACGGCGGTGCATGAAATCGACGAGCGTATCGGCGCGCGTGGCGAACTGTTACGTCCGCTCGATATCGAGGAGGCGCGCACAGCGTTGCGCGACGCCCATGACGCCGGTTATCGCGCCGTGGCGATCGTGTTCATGCACGGCTATCGCTACACCGATCATGAACGACAGGTGGCGCAGATCGCGCGCGCCATGGGTTACACGCAGGTTTCCGCCTCGCACGAATGTTCGCCGCTGATGAAGTTCGTCGCGCGCGGCGACACCACCGTCGTCGATGCCTATCTATCCCCGATCCTGCATCGTTATGTCGATCGCGTCGCCGCCGCGCTGCACGGCGTGCCGCTGATGTTCATGCAATCGAACGGGGGGCTGACCGAGGCGCGTCGTTTTCGCGGCAAGGATTCGATTCTCTCCGGACCGGCAGGCGGCATCGTCGGCGTGGTGCGTACCGCCCTCGATGCGGGTTTCGACAAAATCATTGGTTTCGACATGGGCGGCACCTCGACCGATGTGTCGCACTTCGCCGGTTCCGATCTCGCTGCGGTCGAGCGCACGTTCGAAACCCAGGTCGCCGGTGTGCGCGTGCGCGCACCGATGATCGCCATTCACACCGTGGCGGCGGGGGGCGGGTCGATCTGCCATTTCGACGGCAGTCGTTATCGCGTGGGTCCGGATTCGGCGGGCGCCAACCCCGGACCGGCAAGCTATCGGCGCGGCGGACCGCTCACCGTGACAGATTGCAACGTGATGCTGGGCCGGATCCAGCCGCATTACTTCCCCGCCGTATTCGGGCCTAATGGCGATGCGCCGCTCGACGTCGATTGCGTGCAGGCACGGCTGGCGATGCGCGCGACCGAGATCGCGAATGCAACCGGCGATCGGCGGTCACCCGAGGCGGTGGCGGAAGCTTATATCGCTGTTGCCGTGACCAACATGGCCAATGCGATCAAGAAAATTTCCGTGCAGCGTGGTCACGATGTCGCCGAGTACACCTTGTGCAGCTTCGGCGGCGCAGGCGGTCAGCACGCCTGCCTCGTTGCTGATGCGCTCGGCATGCGACGCATCTATATCCATCCACTGGCCGGTGTGCTGTCCGCTTACGGCATGGGCCTGGCCGATATCACCGCCATGCGCGAACAGGCGGTCGAACTGCCGCTCGACCAAAGCTCGATGTGCGCGCTGGATGAAACGCTGGAACTGCTGGCGATCGCGGCGCGCGATGCCGTGCTGTTGCAAGGCGTGCCGTACGAACGGATACGGATCATCGAGCGCGTGCATGTGCGTTATGACGGCACCGACAATGCGCTCGCGGTGCCCTTCGGCAATGTGGCCGACATCGCGGCCGCATTCGAAGCGGCCTACCGTCAGCGTTATGCTTTTCTCATGCCGAATCGCGCGCTGATTGTCGAAGCCGTTTCGGTCGAAGCGATTGGCGCGAGCGCCGACGATGCGCCCGCCTTTACGTCAACGCCGCAACGCGACGGTACGCTCTCGCCGCTGGAGGAGGGCCGCATGTACAGCGAGGGAGCGTGGCACATCGCGCCGATCTATGCGCGCGAGGCGTTGCGGCCCAGCGATGTCATTGCCGGCCCGGCCATTCTGATCGAAGCGAACGCGACCACGGTGATCGAACGCGGCTGGCAGGCGACGATTCGATCCGGCGGTGCGCTCGTGCTCGAACGGGTGGCGCCCTTGCCGGCGCGCTTGGCGATCGGCACGCAGGTCGATCCGGTCATGCTGGAGGTGTTCAACAGTCTTTACATGGCGATTGCCGAACAGATGGGTGTGCGGCTGGCGAATACCGCCTATTCGGTGAACATCAAGGAGCGGCTCGATTTTTCCTGCGCGTTGTTCGATGCGGATGGACAACTGATCGCCAATGCACCGCATGTCCCGGTGCATCTCGGTTCGATGGGCGAATCGATCCGCAGCGTGATCGATGCCAATGTCGGTCGCATGCGACCCGGCGACGTCTACATGCTCAACGCCCCCTACAACGGCGGCACGCATCTGCCCGATATCACCGTCGTCACGCCTGTATTCGACGAAGACGGAGGCGAAGTGCTGTTCTATGTCGCATCGCGCGGCCATCACGCGGATATCGGCGGCATCACGCCCGGATCGATGCCGGCCAATTCGCGCAGTATCGAGGAGGAGGGTGTTTTGATCGACAACTTCCTGCTTGTCTCCGCCGGCCGCCTGCGCGAAGCGGAAACGATTGCGCTGTTGTCGTCAGGTCCTTATCCGGCGCGAAACATCGAACAGAACCTTGCCGATCTGCGCGCCATGGTGGCGGCGAACGAAACCGGCGTGCAGGAATTGCGCAATATGGTCGCGCACTATGGTCTCACCGTTGTGCAGGCCTATATGAATCACGTGCAGCGCAATGCGGAAGAAGCGGTGCGACGCGCGATCGAAATCCTCGCCGCGCGGGGCGACGGCGCGCAGTGGCGCGGCGAGTTCGGCGTCGAAATGGACAGCGGTGCGGTGGTTCATGTGCAGGTGGTACTCGATCGCGCAAGCCGCAGCGCGACCATCGATTTCAGCGGTACCTCCGCGCAACAGCCGAATAACTTCAACGCGCCGTATGCGGTGTGTGTGGCGGCGGTGCTGTATGTGTTCCGCACCCTGGTGGACGACGACATTCCGCTCAATGCTGGCTGTCTCGCACCGCTGCATATCATCGCGCCGGAAGGGTCGATGTTGCGTCCGCGTTATCCGGCGGCAGTGGTGGCGGGCAATGTGGAAACGTCGCAAGCCATCACCGATGCGCTGTACGGTGCGCTCGGCGTCATGGCGGCGTCGCAGGGCACGATGAACAACTTCACTTTCGGCAATGCGCGCTATCAGTATTACGAAACCATTGCCGGTGGCTCGGGTGCGGGTGCGCTCGACTTTGCGTCGAACGGCACGCCGTGCAGCGGTTTCGATGGCGCGGATGTGGTGCAGACGCACATGACCAATTCGCGATTGACCGACCCCGAAGTGTTGGAGTGGCGCTTCCCGGTCGTGCTGGAGAGTTTCGCGATACGCGCGGGTTCAGGTGGCGCGGGGCGCTGGCATGGCGGCAATGGCGGCACACGACGCATTCGCTTCGTGGAGCCCATGACGGCATCGATCGTTGCCAATCATCGACGCGTCGCGCCGCATGGATTGGCAGACGGCGAACCGGGACAGTGCGGACGCAATGTGGTCGAGCGCGCAAGCGGCGAGCGCATTGAACTGGCGGCGTGCGATACGGTGGAAATGCGCGCCGGCGATGTGTTCGAGATCGAAACGCCGGGTGGGGGCGGCTACGGCGCGCAGTAATGATTTCAGCTTTTGCGGTCGCTAATCCATAGCGCCAGTTTTTCGGCGGGCAGCGGCGGGCTGATCAGCTGGCCTTGCGCGAGATCGCAGCCCAGTTCGCGCAACAACTGCAGATCGGCTTCGGTTTCCACGCCTTCGGCGACCGATTCAAGTTTGAGTTGACGCGCCAGTTCGATGCTGGAGCCGAGAATGGTGCGCAGCATGGCACGGTGCGATGCGCCGTTGACGAACGAACGATCGATCTTGAGTTCGGTGAACGGAATGCGCGACAACTGTTCCAGCGACGAATAGCCGGTACCGTAGTCGTCGATTGCGACGCCGAAACCTTTCATGCGCAAGCGCGCGAGATTGCCCAGAATGGGTGCGAGATTCACCGCAGCCAGACTCTCGGTGACTTCGAGCACGATCCTATCGTGCGGCACGCTGTGTTCGTCCGCGAGTTTGGCGATGCGGTCGGCCACATCCGTCTGCTCCAGATGATTGAGCGACAGATTGACCGACAAGGTCCAGTCGCGCCCGGCATCGTGCCAGCGGCGCGCCTGCTGCATGGCGCTTTCAAGCATCAACCAGGTCAGCGGTTCGATCAATCCGTCGCGTTCCGCGAGGGGAATGAAGCGTGACGGCTCGATCATGCCGTGTTCGGGGTGCGGCCAACGCGCCAGCACTTCTGCGCCGGCCATGCGGCCATTGTCGATGCGCACCTTCGGTTGAAAGTACGCAATGATTTCCTTCGCGCCGATCGCCGCGCACAGGAGTTCCTTGGTCACCGCTTCGGGCCTCGACTCGATATCGGAACGGACGTAAGGAACATAGCGTCGCAGCGCGAGTTCGAGTTCGCCCTGGCGAATCGGTTTTTGCAACGTGCCGAGTACCTGCAGGCCCTGAACGCGGGCCATCGCTTCGACCGAGCCGATCAACGCGGGGTCCATGCCGCTGGCCAGCACCAGCGCCGAGGCAAGATGGCGACTACCCAGATGGCGGATGAACTCCACTCCGTCCATGCCCGGCATGTCCAAATCCGACACGATTACGTCGACCGGTGCGCTCAGCGTGCTCATGCGCTCCAGTGCGATGCGTCCGTCTTCCGCTTCATACACACTCCGGACGCCCAGGCCGATCAGCATGTCGCGCACGAGGGCGCGCTGGCCGGGATGGTCATCGACGACCATGGTGCACAGCGTCGAGAGGTCTATGGGCATGGAGCGGGATTCACCTAATGTCGGGATAGCTCACCGTGCAGGCCGCATGCCGGCAGTTGTGGGGCAGCCATCGTATTGCGTGATTATTTCTCTTAATTGAGATTAAGCACGAGACGCGCTTGCGTCGGATTAATGACGGCGTCATTATCGCGCGCAGACCTGCAACTGGTAAAAAAGCGGAACTAACTCGCGTGCAGGCATGGTGGTTTAATCCTTGCGTCGCGGCCCGATGCTAGCATCGTCGTGAGCGATACGCCCAGATAAACGGTAAGAAATCATGGATAGAAAAACCGTCCTCACCAAGACGGCAAAGGGGTTGATGGAGGTTACGGGCAAGACCTCCCTGCTTGCGCGGGACCAGCGCAGTTTGCTTTCGCATGTCGATGGCAAAGCCACGGTCGGCGATCTGCAGCATAAGATCGAAAAACTCAGCGAAGCCAAGCTTAACCAATTCCTCGCTCGACTGATCCGCGATGGTTTTGTCCGGGAATTCGTCTCGGCACCGAATAGCCTGTCACCGCAGTCCCAGCTTGGAACGCGCCAGGATCTCGATTTTTCCGAATTCATTCCGCAGGACAAGGCGCGTGACGCGGCCATGCAGGCTGCCGAGGCGGCGCAGATTGCGCGCGCGGTGCAGGAGAGCCGTGCGCGAGCCGAAAAGGCGGACGCGCAACGTGCGGCGCACGGTGCGAAGCCCGCCGCTGCCGAATCCGCACGCCAGGAGGCCGAAGCGCAGGCCAAGGCAAAACGGATCGCCGAAGACAATGCGCGCCGTGAGTTGGTCGCCAAGGTAAAACGCGAAGCGGAAGAAAGGGCGCAACGGGAAGCCGAAGCACAAGCGAAACGCGAAGCTGAAGAAAAAGCGCAACGGGAAGCCGAGGCCAAAGCCAAGCGCGAAGCCGAAGAAAAGGTGCGGCGCGAAGCTGAAGTAAAAGCCAAGCGCGAAGCGGAAGAAAAAGCACGCCGCGATGCTGAAGCCAAAGCCAAGCGCGAAGCGGAAGAAAAGGCGCGTCGCGAAGCTGAAGCCAAAGCCAAGCGCGAGGCGGAAGAAAAAGCACGTCTCGAAGCCGAGGCCAAAGCCAAGCGCGAAGCCG
>DATCWO010000186.1:0-2146 GCA_036566325.1 Burkholderiales bacterium
GGAGAAGTTCGATCCGGAACGCGGCTTCCGCTTTTCCACTTACGCGACATGGTGGATTCGCCAGAACATTGAGCGCGCGATCATGAATCAATCGCGCACCATTCGGTTGCCGGTGCACGTGATCAAGGAGATCAACAGCGCGCTGCGCGCGCGGCGGCATCTGGAGGCCGCCGGTCATATCGATCCGCGCATTGAAGATATTGCCCATTTGATCGGCAAACCGGCCGAGGAAGTGCGCCGCGTGCTGGCGCATAGCGAGCACACCGCTTCGCTCGATGCGCCGCTCGATGTCGATCCGGCGCTATCGATCGGCGAGGCCATTGCCGATGAGACGAGCGCCATGCCCGACGCGCAGCTGCAATCCAGCGAAGTCGAAGAGCTGGTGCAGGAATGGCTCAATCAGTTGAACGACAAGCAGCGCAGCGTCATCGAACGTCGTTTCGGGCTGCGCGGGCATGAAGTGCTGACGCTGGAAAATCTGGCTGTGCAGCTCGGCGTCACGCGCGAACGCGTACGCCAGATCCAACTCGAGGCACTCGCACATTTGCGCCGCATGCTCAACCGGCGCGGCCTCTCACGCGACGCCCTCTTATAGCGCGACTGCCGCCTTGATTTCCTGCGCCAGCGACCATACCGCCGAGGCGTAGAAACTTGACCGGTTGTAGCGCGTGATGACGTAGAAATTCTGCAGGCCGATGAGGTATTCGGGCGCCGCGTCGGTCGAATCCAGTTCGATCAGCACCGCCGATGTTTTCGGTGCGATGCGCTCATCGAAGCGCACCCCGGCCGCGCGCAATGTCGCGACAAGGTGATTGGGCTGCACCCCGCCGTCAATGAGCGCGCGGAAGGATTCGCCTTCGACGCTCGCCGGCACGGCGATTGGCTCGCCCGCCACCCAGCCGTGTTGTTGCAGAAAGCTCGCCACGCTGCCGATGGCGTCCGCGCTGCTGTCGCGCAAATCGCGCTGTCCGTCGCGATCGAAATCGACCGCAAAGCGCCGGATGCTGCCGGGCATGAATTGCGGAATGCCGATTGCGCCGGCAAAAGATCCCACGAATAACAGTGGCGAACGGCCGGATTCGCGCGCGTACAGCAGCAGTTCTTCCAGTTCGCTGCGGAAGTAATCGGCGCGACGCGGATAGTCGAATGCGAGCGTGGTCAGTGCGTCCAGCACCCGATATGAGCCCATCGTGCGGCCGTACTGCGTTTCGATGCCGATGATGGCGACGATGATTTCGGCAGGTACGCCGAACGTCGCCTGCGCGTGCTCAAGCGTCGCGCGGTGCTCGTGCCAGAACTGCACGCCGCGCGTCACGCGAGTCGGGCTGACGAAATTGCCGCGATAGCTTTGCCAGGAACGTTTGCCCGCGGGTGCGGGCGTGATGGCACGCAGCACCGACTCCTGTTGCTGGGCCTGGGCGAACAGCGCGGTCAACGCGGTGGCATCGAAGCCATGCCGCGCCTCCATGTCGACGATGAAGGCCTGCACTTCCGCGCGCGCTTCATAGCCCGAGCCCTGTACTGCGGTCGCCGGTGCGGCGAAAGTGTTGGCGGCCCACAGCCATGCCAATAGATAGAAGATTTTTTTCATGGCCTGAACCTTTGCACCAGACGTGCCAACTGTGCCAGGCGACGTGCGTCGGTTTGCGGGCCGTAGCGTAATTCGGCATACAGACGCGCGATGGTCACGATCGCCTGCGCTTGCTCGGGACGGGCAATCGCGAGACGCGAAGCGTATGCAATGGGGCCTTCGCTGGCATGGCGCGCAAGGCCACGCTTGCGCAATTTCCTGCAGAAGCTGAGCCATGCGACCTGGGCGGGATCGGCATGCGTGACACGGCGCAGCAGCCATAAGGACAGCAGCAGTACCGCGAGCCCCATGGTCCAGAACAGCGACAGCGCGATGTTCTGCCAGTCCGGCGTCGGCATGCCGAAGCGCGTCAACAGCGTGCGCTGCCGCTCGATGTCGTAGCCCAGCACCCACTGGTTCCAGTAATTCGACAGCGCCTCGAAATTGAAACGCAGCGTGCGCAGCCACGGCGCATCGAGACGAATCAGCGCCTGTGGCGCCTCGCCTGTCGGCACGGCGGCGGCGAGTCCTTCGCGCGTGCGCAGCGGTACCGCTGCGGCGGTCGGATCGACGCGC
>DATCWO010000112.1:0-3181 GCA_036566325.1 Burkholderiales bacterium
GACTCTCCGCTTCCGCTCAATATATCGGCAGAAACACCGCGCTGGCCGCGTTCTGCACCACGAAGCGCAGCGTGCGATTCGTGCGCTGCGCCAGCACGCGCGCCAGGATGTCCTGGTAGGCGATGAGCTTGCCGAATTCGCGCTCAAAACTCAGGTTGTGCACGGTCGCTGCCGACTCGTTGCTCAGCAGCAGCAATTCGCCATGCGTGCCGCGTGCATTGGATAGCTTCCACGCGGCGATTTCGACATTGCGCGCCGCGTTATAGAGATTCTGCGGGTCGAGCTGGTCGAGCAGATAGAACGCCTGCTGCTCGTTGTAGGCCTGATGAATCATGCCGCCCAGACCGACGATGAAGGCGAAAACACGATCGCCGGCGTAGTCGGAACGGAAGGCCAGATGCAGCACTTCGACGCCGCGCCTGCTGTCGAACTCGGCAAACGTCCACTTCGTCGCCGGATCGAAAGCGCGTCCGATAGCCGTCTCGATGGTCGCGTTGGCGTTCTTGTGCAGCTCACGCGGATTGCGTCGATACAGTTTCTCCATCACCAGCCTGAGGCTGGCCATGCTGTGATCGAGGTGAATTTCGGCGACCTGGTCGATGTCGGATTTGGCCAGATCGGCCATGCTGAATTCGCGCTCGGCCGGTGCGCCGTGCCGCTGCGCTGGCGGTGTGCTCGTGCAGCCGCAAACGACAAGTACAGTCAGGCCTAGCGCAATGCCGTGCCGGATCGCGGTGGTCCGCGTTATAAGGCGCTTCACTCCGTGCTCACCCCGACGTGAGTTGATGGCGCGCAGCTTACGTGATTTGCCTGTCGTCGACGGGGAACGATTCACGATTTCGACACACGCGCAAGCTTGTCACGGCGAGGTCGATTCTGCATAGTTCGCGCCTTTGCAGTTCAACGCAGGTCTCATGCTTCCTTCCATCGAATTACGCATCGCCAACGAACTTTCCGTCAAACCGCAACAAGTCGCCGCCGCTGTCGCCCTGCTCGATGAAGGGGCCACCGTGCCGTTCATTTCCCGCTATCGCAAGGAAGTGACCGGCGGGCTGGACGACACGCAATTGCGCACGCTCGAAGAACGACTCGGCTATTTGCGCGAGCTGGAAGACCGACGCGCCGCGGTGCTCGCGAGCATCGAGGAACAGGGCAAGCTCACGCCGCCGCTGAAAACGCTGATCGAAGCGGCGGAGACCAAGCAGCGCCTGGAAGATCTTTATCTGCCTTACAAGCCGAAGCGGCGCACCAAGGCGCAGATTGCGCGCGAAGCCGGTCTCGACGCGCTTGCAACGGCGTTGCTTGCTGATCCGACGCTGAATCCCGAGAGCGAAGCCGCGCAATATCTCAAGCCGGCATTCACCACGGAAAACGGCGACAACCCCGGCGTGCCCGACGTGAAGGCCGCGCTGGAAGGCGCGCGCCAGATTCTGATGGAACAGTTCGCCGAGGATGCCGAGTTGATCGGCGGCTTGCGGCAGTACCTGCACGACAACGGCGTGCTGGTCTCCACGATGGTCGACGGCAAGGAGGAGGCGGGCGCGAAGTTTCGCGACTACTTCACTTATAGCGAGGCCATCAAGGACATCCCTTCGCATCGCGCGCTGGCGCTGTTTCGCGGACGCAAGGAAGAAATGCTGCGCCTGGCGCTCAAGCTGCCGGAAGAACTGGCGGAGCAGGCGAAGCCGGCTGCTGCGCCATTCAATACCTGCGAGCGACGCATCGCTGCGCGCTTCGATGTGGCGGATAAAGGGCGTGCCGCCGATCCCTGGCTGCTGCAATGCGTGCGCTGGACCTGGCAGATCAAAGTGTCGTGGCAACTTGAAAGCGATCTCTTCAACGCGCTGCGCGAACAGGCCGAGGAAGAGGCGATTCGTGTGTTCGCGCGCAATCTGCACGATCTGCTGCTGGCCGCGCCGGCGGGACCGCGCGCGACCATGGGGCTCGATCCCGGCATCCGTACGGGTGTGAAGGTCGCGGTGGTGGATCGCACCGGCAAGGTGCTCGACACCGCGACGGTCTATCCGCATCAGCCGCGCAATGACTGGGAAGGTTCGCTCGCCACACTTGGAGTGCTGGCGAA
Source organism: Burkholderiales bacterium (assembly GCA_036566325.1). Classification (GTDB taxonomy): domain Bacteria; phylum Pseudomonadota; class Gammaproteobacteria; order Burkholderiales; family SG8-39; genus ZC4RG42. The sequence goes on from DATCWO010000112.1 coordinate 2,084, forward strand.
AAAGCATGGCGTCGAGCTCATCAGCATCGGCAACGGCACGGCGTCGCGCGAGACCGACAAGCTCGCCGGCGATCTGATGAAACGCCATCCCGAATTGAAGCTGACCAAGATTGTGGTGTCCGAAGCGGGCGCGTCGGTGTACTCAGCCTCCGAATTCGCGGCCAAGGAATTCCCGGATATGGACGTGAGTTTGCGCGGCGCCGTGTCCATTGCGCGGCGGCTGCAGGATCCGCTCGCCGAACTGGTGAAGATCGATCCCAAGTCCATCGGCGTGGGGCAATACCAGCACGACGTCGGGCAGACCAAGCTCGCGCGCTCGCTCGACGCGGTGGTGGAGGATTGCGTCAACGCGGTGGGCGTCGATGTGAACACGGCTTCGGCGCCGTTGCTTGCGCGCATCTCCGGTCTGTCGAACTCGCTGGCCGAAGCGATCGTGCGCCATCGCGATCAGCATGGCCCGTTCGTCACGCGCGACGCCTTGAAGAAAGTGCCGCGTCTGGGCGAGAAAACCTTCGAGCAGGCAGCCGGTTTTCTGCGCATCGCCAATGGCGACAATCCGCTCGATGCATCGTCGGTGCATCCGGAAGCCTATCCGCTGGTCGAGCGCATCCTGGCCGACATCCAGCGTTCCGTCCGCGAAGTGATGGGCGATATGAATGCGCTGAAGCAGCTCGACGCGGCCAAATACACCGATGAGCGTTTCGGTCTGCCGACGGTGCGCGACATCCTGCGCGAACTGGAGAAACCCGGCCGCGATCCGCGCCCCGAGTTCAAGACCGCGGCGTTCAAGGACGGCGTGGAAGGACTCAACGATCTGCAGCCGGGCATGCTGCTTGAAGGGGTGGTCACCAACGTCACCAACTTCGGCGCCTTCGTCGATGTCGGCGTCCACCAGGACGGGCTGGTGCATATCTCGATGCTGTCCAGCAAGTTCGTCAAGGATCCGCGCGATGTGGTGAAGGCGGGCGACGTCGTGCGCGTCAAGGTGCTGGAAGTCGATGCGCAGCGCAAACGCATTGCGCTGACCATGAAGCTCGACGAAACGCCGGTCCGGCGCAACGAAGCGGGCCAGCGTCCGGCAGCGCGTAAGCCGATGCC
>DATCWO010000212.1:0-5301 GCA_036566325.1 Burkholderiales bacterium
CAACGCATAGCCCCATGCGGCCAGATAATTCCAGCGCGCACCGCCCGAGGTCTTCGGATTGGGTGTCACGACGGAGACGCCCGGCTTCACCAGATCGTCCCAATCCTTGATGCCCTTGGGGTTGCCCTTGCGGACAAGGAATACGATGGTCGAGGTATAAGGCGAGCTGTTTTGCGGCAAGCGCTTCTGCCAGTCGTGCGGAATGAGTTTTCTATCCGCGAGCGCATCGATGTCGTACGCCAGCGCCAGCGTCACGACGTCGGCTTCGAGTCCGTCGAGCACCGAGCGCGCCTGCTTGCCCGAACCGCCGTGCGATTGCTTGACGGTGACCTCTTGGCCGGTCTTGGCCTTCCAGTGTGCGGCGAACGCCTTGTTGAAATCCTGATACAGCTCGCGCGTCGGATCGTAGGACACGTTGAGCAGCGTCGTCTGCGCGGCGAGCGGACCGGCCGCCAGCGCAAAGGCCGCAGCAATAAGGACGTTCTTAAACACTTGCTTCTCCCCGTTAAAAGACAGGCAGAAGCTACAGAGCCCGCCGGCGCAGGGGAAATACTTCGTTTTTACTTGCTTATGCGAAGGAAGCTCTGATCAAGGCTGTTTGATTAATGCAACCGCCAGTTCAATTCGTGTAAGGCACTGATCGCTTTGCCCTCGCTCGTACAGCCATGTGCCGGCGCGTGGAGCAGGGGCCCCTTCAGGGGATGCGACCGCAAAGGCACATGAAGGAACGGGAATAAGCCGGCCCATCACAGCCCGCTGCGGGGTCGCATCCATCGATGAAACCGATGGAGCCTGCTCCGCCCTTCGCGGTCCCGCACTCGCGACCGTCCTCGGCACTTAATCAGACACTCCCTAATCCGCTTTTGCTCGATGGGCGAAACAATCAGTGCGAATGTTTACCGGGTGCCATATCGAGCTCGCCTTGCAGGCTGATTCGATCGAAATCCGTCACCAGCATATCGATGCGCACCTCCCAGCGCGTTGCCGCGGGCAGAGTCAACGGCGAGACCTCCCACTCTCCCGGGCGCAGTTGCGTGGCTTCACGCCGCAAGGGTTCGAGACCATGTGCCGGGTTGGCGAACGACACCGTCACGGCCTTGGGCGACAGGGGTGCCGACTGTCCATCGGTCAGAATCAATCGCAGCGATCCCGGCTGATCGGACCGAACCGGCGTGTAAGTGAGTTGCGCCGCGACACCCGCCTCCTGCAAGCGCGTTGCGACGACGGCGAGTGTCTCCGGCGATGGAAGTGTCAGCGCGCGCGGCGGCGGTGTGAAGCGCCAGAGCGCAACGACCGCAAGCACACACAGCGCCAGCGCGATCTCGATCGCGATGATGCGACCGAGCGCAGAACGTGCTTTGCCATTTCCACTCAGCACCCGATCGGTCAGACGATATCGATTCCACGCCGCCAGCATGAACAGTCCCGCAACCAGCGACAGCTTGGCCAGCAATATCTGCCCGTACGCGGTGGTCCATAGCGCCGCCGGCCGATCGACCTGCAACAAGGCGAGTACCACGCCGGTGATGACTAGAATGATCACGACGATTCGTATGCGGCGCGAGAATCGTTGCAGCGCGGGCGCGACTTCATCCCGGCCGGTGCGCATCAGCGCAAACAAGGGCATCAGCGCACCCAGCCAGGCGGCGATGGCGACGCCATGCAACAGCACGACGGGTCGGGCCAGCCATTGCGGTGGCGCCGCACTGGCGTGACCGCTGGCAGCCAGCGCGACGCCGAGCAGCAATACTGCCGTCGCTGCTGCGCCAATATGAATGCGGCGGGCGTGAACGGCCGAGAGCGTTAGGAATGCAACCGAGAGTGCCAGCACCGCCAGCACTAGCGTGATGGCGTAGGAAGTGCTCAGTGCCGCGCGCCAAACGTTCGCGTCGATTACGCCGCGCCACGGCGCTTCGAGCGCATCCAGTCCTTGCAACACCAGGCAGATCGGAATCGCAGCAAACCCTATCCAGATCGCTCGTCGCGACCACATCGTGACAGCGCGATTACCGCCGCCCATGAAAGCGCGGAATACCGCGCCGCCGACCCCAAAGAACAAGCCCACATACAGTGCCAGCCGGGCCAGCCAGATCGCCGGGCGGCGCAATGTGTAATCGGTGTCCGCGGCGATGCCAGCCGCGCTGGCGCCACCCATCGAGAAAACCATCGTGCCGCCGATGGGATGGCCATCGGCCGATACCACGCGCCAACTCAAGGCATACGTACCTTGCAGCGTTTGCGCGGGAAGTTCGATATGTAACCCGGCATCGACCGGGGCGACATGATCGAGCGCGTGCGTAACGCCATCGGGCGAGACTAGGCGGAATACCAGCGGCGAGATCGGTTCGTTGAACGTCAGCGCGACATGTGCGGGCCACGCCGACAACACCGCACCGTCGGACGGATCGGATGCGACCAGCGCGGCATGCGCGTGCGCGACCGGCGCCCAGACGCACAGCACCAGCAGCCACCCTACGAGCGCAAGCCGGCGCCGCACATCGCAACGTGCACACCGCGCAGCGAATGCCACAAACATCAGACGCGCCCGCGGCGCGTCGAGCGGAACATGTGCACGGGTATCGCTCAGGATTTAGGCAACAGTTTGAGCCCCGGCGCGGGCGATGCGCTTCCTTCGGCTGGGATATCGATCCAGCGCTCAGCGCCCTTCTCGCATTCCTGCACCACCGGGAAATACAACGTACTGCCGGTCTTCAGATCGGGAGTCAGATAGGCCGAGAAAGCGAATTCGTCGTAGTGCTCATCCAGCAGCTTGCCGGTCCAGACGATCTCCCGCACACCATCGGAAGTCTGCACGCCGTGCATGGTGGTATAGGTCTTGTCGTAGTTGCCTTTGACCGTATTCAGTTTCCAGCCGGCCTTCGGCTGCGGTTTGACGCCAATCACGCCATCGGGAATGCGCACTCGCACTTTCAAAGTCGGAGAACCCTTGCAGCCATGCGGTACGCGCATGACAGCCTTGTAGTAATTGCCCACCGCAGCTTCCTTCGTTTCCAGCGTCACGTGCGCAAAAGCGGGGGCAGCCAGCAGCACCCCGGTCACCACCGCAGACAATGTTGCTGCACCAAAAAAAATACTGCTCATGAAAAACTCCCTGATAAATCCATTATCGATACCGAACGGTGAAGATGCGGCGTCCGCCACGCCAGTCAAATACGGACGCCGCTAGCGCGTCACATGCGCCATTGCACCCCGACGAAGACGGAACGCCCGTCTCCCGGAAGGAACTGGGCCAGATCGACGACCGGCGCCTGCGCATCACGTATCACACCCGTCGTCGCAGCGTATTCCTTGTCGAACAAGTTGCGCGCATCGATGAACCAGGACCACTGCTTGTTGATGTCCTGTCCGATCTTGAAACCCCAAACCGCGTATTTGTCGGCATCGAGCGTATTGGCGAAATCGACTGGATAGGTACGCGGTGACCATTCCACATTCGGACCGGCATAGAGGCCGTTGGCACCGCGATAAAGCACCTCGCCGCGGAACAGCAGTTTGGGAATACCCGGCAAGGTATTGTCGCCAAATGTCGGGTCGTCATCGAAGCGGAAGCGATTGAGCAGTGCGGCCGATTGCCACGTGAACTGACCGAGCGCGCCTCCAACCGCCGCCTCGATACCCTGGTGGATGGTATGCGGCACATTGACAGTGATTGAGTTGGCGCCGAAACCCGGCGTAATCCCCAACAGCTCGTCACGCAGTTTGGCGTGATACAGCGCGACATCCCAGTTGACGAATTCCGTTTCGCCGCGTGTGCCGATTTCGTAGGTCCAACCCTTCTGCGCACTGTTCGGCTGTCCGGCAACAGGGCCTTCGCTGAACGACGGCGGTTCGAAACTCTTGGACACGTTGGTGAACAACTGCACCGTGGGTGCGAGCTGATAGAGCAGACCGTATTTCGGGCTGGTGCCGGTGTAGGTTTTCTCATAACTCCGCAAAATCGGATCGTCCGGCATGCCCGTCGCGAACTTGTCGTTGAAGTCGCGCGTCGCACGCGTGTGCTGCACACCAAGCACGACGCCGAGCCTGGGCAGCACATAGTGCGTGTTCTCGACATAGAACTCGTTCATGGTGGCGATCTGCGTGCTCTTGTCCTTCCGCAAGCCACGATGCCCACCGATATTTTCGTGACGGTCTTCATCAAGCTCGCCGCGCGAAGGCGCATAGCCCGCCACGAAAATATTCCGCCGACCGGCCAGCGGTGCTTCGCTGACGAAACGCACTTCACCGCCGACGGTGTCGGAGTCCTGATCGAGCACCTGGAAGATCGGATGAAACAATTCGAAGCTGGCGTAATACGCCGTCGCTTCGATGCGCGATTCGCCGAAGCGCCACACGGTGCGATTCGCCACCCGCGTGACGTCGGTATCACGTCGTTGATCGCCCGCCACGTTAAATGGATTTGCGTCGCGCGGATCATGCTTGAGCTCCGCTTTCTTCAAACCGCCGGGCAATTCTGAATCGCTCGTCGCCGAGGAAAAATAGAAGCGCGTTTCCACATCGCTATTGATGCGATAACCGGCGTTCGCATTGAAGCGATGCCCTTCCTGTACCGCGTGGTCGCGAAAGCCGTCCTGATCGAAAGTCGAGAAGCTGGCGTAGTAGTCGGCGTTTTCCAGCACACCGCCGGTAGCGACATGCGAGCGCAGATAATCGAAGCTGCCCGCTTCCAGTCGCAGCGAAAGCGGGCTCGCATCGAAGCCGGTGCGCGACACATAGTTGATTGCACCCCCCAGCGTCGAGGAGCCGTATTGCAGCGCGTTGGCGCCGCGATAGACCTCCATGTAACGCGTCGAGAGCGGTTCGATGGACTGGAAATCAACGCTGCCGTCGGGCAGGTTGAACGGCACACCGTCCTGCATCAGCTTGATGCCGCGCAAATGGAAGGTGCGCTGGATGCCGGAGCCGCGAATGGAGAGGCGCGCCTCTTCCGCGCCGAAACGCGGCTGGGCAAATACGCCTGCTGCATAGCGAAAGGTATCGGCCTGCGTCGCGACGCGCCCCTTTTCGATTTCTTCGGTATCGACAATGCTTACGCCACCTGGCGTCTGCGCGATGCGCTCCTTGGCGACGCGCAGATTCGGCTGCGTAATGGTGGGGCCGTCCTGATCGCGCTGGGCGGTTACGACAACCGGGGTCAATTCGAAATCGACGGTTTGCGTTTCCGGATTCTGTGCATGCGCCACGCAGGGGGCGCAGGCGAGCGCGCAGAGTGCAGACGCGAAATAGTTGCTATATGGGATGGACATTACATCTCTCCGGCGCGCCTGACGCGCCGCGTTT
>DATCWO010000307.1:0-7041 GCA_036566325.1 Burkholderiales bacterium
TGCCGCTGACGCCGATCACGATTGCGGCCAGGGTCATCGCCGTGCGCAGTTTGTGGCGCAGGATGTTGCGCAGCGACAGGGTGAGAATGCTGCCGATCATTGCTCGCCTCGCAAGGGGCTTCGACCGGGAATGTTCAAGCACTCGCATCGCGAGTCGGGGCACGCTGACGCAGCGAGACGTTGCTCGTGCAACCGCGCGCGCACGTGGTGACACTGGCCGTTGATCGCCGTATCCCTAGCGCGCATGACGCAGGGCATCCACGATTTCCAGCCGCGACGCGCGCCATGCCGGATAGACGCTCGCCGCCAGCGTGGTGACAACAGCGAGCAGCCAGGCATCGAACGCCAGCGGCAGCGTGACGCGGATTTCGCCGGTGAAACCGCGCGCCATGCCGGGTGGTGGCGGCATCGGAATGCCGATTTTGGAAATCAGTAGCGCCAGCAGGATGCCGAGCGCCAGTCCGACCGCGCCGCCGATCACCCCCAATGCCAGGCCCTCGCCGAGAAACTGCCGCAGGATCTGGCGTCGGGTGGAGCCCAGCGCGAGTGACGTGCCGATCTCGCTGACGCGTTCGAGTACGCTCATGGTCAACGTATTGGAAATGCTGAGCACGATGATGATCGCAATGATCAGCTTCACCACGCCGACCTGCTTGGAGAACAGGCTGACCGTCTTGTTATAGAAATCGGCCAGTTCGTACCACGGCACGAACGACAGCCTGAGGTTGGTTTTCCCCTGGCTTGCCTGTCCGCCGTACTTTGCGCGCAACAACGCAAGCGTCTGGTCGGTCTGCGCGGTGTCCTGCAGCACAACGATCCAGCTGTGCGCGCCTTTGACGCGCAGTAATTGCTGCGCCATGCCGAGCGGCACGCGCAGCGCCGAGTCGTCATAACTCTTCGCCACGGTGGAGAACGTGCCGCGTACCGGCCCTTCGACTGCGTTGATACCGCCCGATGGCGTGTTGGCGATCAGCACGATCGTGTCGCCGACCTTGGCGCCAAGGTTCTGCGCCAGACCGTGGCCCAGTACCATGCCCTGCGTGTCATCAGGCGCGAGATCGCTGCCGCCGGTAATGATGGTGCCGCGATTGAGCGAGGCTTCGCGCGCGGGCAGCATGCCTTCGCCGATGAAGGAGAGCGTGGTCTCGCCGCGGCTGGCGAGTCCCGAGAAACTCAGTCGCGGCGCAACCGTCACCACGTTGGGCAACTGCTCGATCTCGCGCAGGATGGGCGACTCGTCCGGCAGCAGATAGGCGAACGGATCGGCCTGCCCACCTTCCATATAGCCCTGTTGCACGATCTGTATATGCCCCAGGCGCGAGCGGATGGTGTCCTCGCGCATCGCCCAATACACCCATTCGACGAAACCGGCCGCAAGCAGCAACGCAACCACGCCAAAGGCGATCGATGCAATGCCAAGCAGGCTGCGACGGCGATGCCGCAACACATTACGAAGTGCGATATGAAGATCGGTCAGCAAGGCGCAGGGACAGTCAGGCGGGCGTTGCGCGCGGCGGCGAGCACAGTCGGCACGATACTAGCATCGGTCGGCGAACCGCCAACCGCCGCCGCGCCCTGCGGGCGTATTCCATTTGAACGCATTCGATTACGACACCGCTTTCACGCGCAACATAGGATGGGTCACCCCGGCCGAGCAGCAAAAGCTGCGCCGTGCGCGTGTGGCGATCGCCGGACTGGGCGGTGTCGGCGGTTTTCACTTGCTCACATTGGCGCGGCTGGGCATCGGCGCCTTCAACCTGGCGGAGTTCGATCGCTTCGGATTGGCCAATTTCAACCGGCAAGCCGGCGCAATGGTTTCCACGCTGGGGCGGCCCAAACTCGACGTAATGCTCGAAATGGCGCGTGACATCAATCCCGAACTCGACATTCGTACTTTTTCGGAAGGCGTGCAGCCGCACAACGTCGATGACTTTCTGCGCGACGTGGATGTTTACGTGGATGGACTGGATTTCTTTGCTTTCGCTGCGCGCCGGCTGACCTTCGGCGCTTGCACCCGTTTGCGCGTGCCCGCCACCACAGCCGCGCCCATCGGCATGGGCGTCGCGCTGCTGAACTTCATGCCGGGCGGCATGAGCTTCGAAGACTATTTTCGTCTCGAAGGGCTGTCGGAAGCCGAGATGGCGCTCCATTTCCTCGCCGGCCTCACCCCCTCGATGCTGCAGCGGACGTATTTGATGCAACGCGAAGCCGTTCGTCTGGCGCGCGGCGCCGGACCGTCCACGCCCATGGCCTGTCAGTTGTGCGCGGGCGTGGCCGCGACCGAAACGCTCAAGATCATCCTTGGTCGCGGCGATGTCGTGACCGTCCCGCGCGGCCTGCATTTCGATGCCTATCGCTGCAAGTACACGCGCACGTGGCGGCCGGGCGGCAATGCCAATCCCCTGCAGAAAATGCTGATGTGGATCATCGCGCGCCAACTCAGGCAGGCGCGCTGATGCAAACGCGCGCGACGTCGCTCATCAGCGGAAAAAAGAACGCGTGCTGACCGAGGAAGCCATCCGCGACATTCTAGAAGCCGGCGTGTGGGCGCCGTCGGCGGAGAATCGCCATGTATTCCGCCACAGCGTGCAGGGTGCGAGCGTGCGGCTACATCTCGATCCCGCGCTTGCTCACGTCAGCGCGGATCAATATTACGTCGCGTTGCTGTCGATCGGTGCGGTGATCGAAAACATGTGCCTTGCCGCGGGCGTGCACGCGCTGGATGGGCAATGGCAGCGCGGCGATGGTGGTGCGACCGCCGACGTCGTTGTGACGTTTCAGCCGGGCCGGCAACCGCCCGATGAACTCGCCGAGCACATCAAGCAGCGACACACCAATCGCCGGCCGATGTTCCAGGGACCGCGTCTGCACGTCGCGGAGCAGCGCGCGATCGAAGCATCGCTCGCGCCGCTCGGCGAACGCTGGCGCGTGCAATGGTTCGACGACAAGCGTTCGCGCATTGCGTTGTGCAAATTGATGGTGGAAGCCGAGACGCATCGCTTCGCCAACGCACAACTGCATCAGGCGATGTTCGACGGCATTCGGTTCGATGTCGGCTGGCGGGACGGCGCAAGCGAAGGGTTGCCGCCCGCGACGTTGCAGATCGAACCGGGCATGCGCATCGCGTTTGCCGGACTACGCCATTGGCCGTTCATGCGCACGCTGGCACGCCTCGGGCTGCATCGCGGCGTCGCCTGGCGGGCGAGTTACATGCCGGCCCGCTGGTCGCCGCACTTGTGTGTCGTGGCGTCGCGCGCAACGCTCGACACGCGCGACGACATGATTGAAGCGGGGCGCGCGATGCAACGCACATGGCTCGCCGCAACACAGTTCAATCTCGCCGTGCAGCCGTTCGCCGCTGCCGTCGCGCTCGCACGGCCGGGGCCCGGTGCGCTCGACGAATCCGCGCGCACAGCATTGGTCCGTGGCTGGCAAAAGCTCATGCCCGATGCACAGCCCGTCATGGTCTTCAGGCTGGGATATGCCATGCCGCCGTCTGTTCGAGCGGGACGCCCGGCGCCTGCCGCGCTCGCGCATCGTTAAGCGGTACGCAGCGCCTTCCGCCGCGGCGACAAGCGCGGTTTTGCGAATGTAAAAAACCGCGCTCGCATTGCCTTCATCACATTTAACAAACCCGTCGACAACTGTGGTGAATGCTGTGTTTAACGCAGCGTTTGCCGATGTCGTCGGGCACTTGGGCAGTACGTGAAAGGTCGGGTTAAACATTGTCAACTCCGCGCATTTGCACAATCGACAGAGTTAGTCTCGCGGCTCCGCTTCACTGCCCGCGCAATGTCAATCGAGCGCGCGCTCAATGTCCGAAGGTTTGAGTTTTATAGGTCGGCTCTTCTCGAAAATACCAATGAGCGATCCGCAAAAAGGGAGATGTTTGATGACCGTTGTTCATGACTCTGCATTCCGTCGCGTGCATATGCTGCTCGCGATGTTGTGTTGCGCGTTGCTGACCGCATGCGGCACCGGAATCGGTTATCCACCCGCGCCCACTGCTGCGGCGACGCCGGATTATCGCTACGTCGTCGGCCCCGGCGATCAGGTCAGCATCATCGTATGGCGCAACCCTGAACTGTCGCTTGCCGTTCCCGTGCGTCCGGATGGCCTGATCACGACGCCTCTGGTCGAAGACCTGCCGGCGGCCGGCAAGGATCCGACGGTGCTCGCGCGCGATATCGAAAAGGCGCTCGGCAAATACATCCGCGATCCGGTCGTCACGGTCATCGTCACCAACTTCGTCGGGCCGTACAGCGAGCAGATCCGCGTGATCGGCGAAGCGGGCAAACCGCAGACGCTGCCCTATCGGCAGAACATGACTTTACTCGACGTGATGATTGCGGTCGGCGGCCTCACCGATTTCGCCGACGGCAACAGCGCGGTGCTGTTGCGTACCGCGGAGGGCGGCAAGCAGTACACCGTGCGATTGCAGGATCTCATCAAGCGCGGCGACGTGACCGCGAACGCGGACGTCAAACCGGGCGACGTGCTGATCATTCCGCAAAGCTGGTTCTAGACGAACCGCATTTTTCCTGGGGTGTGGATTCATGGACGAACTGCTGCAACAACTGATGACATACCTGCGCGGCATGTGGCGCCGCCGCTGGCCCGGCCTGGCTGTGGCGTGGATCGTCGGCATCGCCGGCGCATTCATGCTGTTCGAGATGCCGGATAAATACGAAGCGAGCGCGCGCGTGTACGTCGACACGCAATCGGTCTTGAAGCCGCTGATGTCCGGTCTCGCGGTACAGCCCAACGTCAATCAGCAGATTTCGATTTTGAGCCGCACGCTGATCAGTCGTCCAAATGTCGAAAAACTGATCCGCATGGCCGATCTGGATCACAACATCCAGACCAATCGCGAGAAGGAGCGGTTGATCGACGATCTGTTGAAGACGCTGCAACTCAAGGGTAGCGATCGACAGAATCTTTACACCATCACTTACCGTGACACCAATCCCGCGGAAGCGAAGCGTGTAGTGCAAGCGCTGTTGTCGCTGTTCGTCGAATCGGGTATCGGCGACAAGCGCAAGGGTTCCGATACCGCGCGGCGCTTCATCGACGACCAGATCCAGACTTACGAAGCCAAGCTCAAGGAAGCGGAAAACCGCGTCAAGGAATTCAAACTCAAGAACATGGGCATGACCGGTGGCGACGGCAACGATTACTACTCGCACATGCAGCGGCTCACCGAAGAACACAATCGCGTCCTGCTCGAATTGCGTGCCGCCGAACAGGCGCGCGACTCGTACAAGAACGAACTCGGCGGCGAAGAGGCGGTGTATGTGCCGGACGGTTCGGCATTGGCTCCTGCGGGCCCGGCATCGGAAATCGATCTGCGTATCGAGGCGCTGCGGCGCAACCTGGATGAGCTGTTGCGTCGTTACACCGATGCGCATCCGGATGTGCTCGGCACGCGCCGCGTGATTGCGTCGCTGGAAGAAGAAAAGAAGCAGAAGGGTTCTGCGACCAAGGCGGACGGCACACCGGCTGCACGGCCGTTGAACACCAATCCCGTATTCCAGCAGCTCAAGGTCGCGTTGGCCGAATCCGAAGCCAACGTTGCCTCGCTGCAAGCGCGTGCCAACGAATTGCAGGTGCGCGTGGACAAGATGAAAGCCGCGGCGCAGATGCTGCCCGAAGTCGAGGCGCAGTACGCTGCGCTCAATCGCGACTATGACGTGCAGAAGCGCAACTACCAGACGCTCGTTCAGCGTCGCGAGTCGGCGACCATGTCGGGCGAAATGGACGCAGCTGCCGGTGTTGCAGACTTCCGCATCATCGATCCGCCTTCGGTTTCGGCGACGCCGGTCGCGCCCAATCGTTTGCTGATGCTGCCGGCCGTGCTGTTCGTCGCACTTGGCGCCGGACTGTTCTTCTCTTTCATCATCAGTCAGGCGCTGCCGACTTTCCACGATGCGCGCACGTTGCGCGAAATCGCCGCGCGACCCGTACTCGGCACGGTTTCCCTGCTGACGAATGCAACCATGAATCGCCAGCGTCGACGCAACGTCGCCCTCTTCGCCGGAGGGTTGGCCGGATTGTTTGCGGTGTACGGAGCGGCATTGATGCTGCTCACGATCGGTGGTCCGCGTATCTGAGAGGTGTGACATGAGTCTCATCGAAAAAGCAGCCAAACGACTGGAAGAACTGAAGCGGACGGGTGTCGCCGTACCGGACGATCTGTCCACCGAAGGTATCGACCACAGCACTGTCACGCATTACGACAGCAGCGAGCCGGAGTACACGCCGTTGTTGGCCACTTCGGTCGAGGAAGCGGACGGTCCGGTGCAATACAGCCGGCAGGTCAATTTCGATCTGTCGCGTCTCGCATCCATGGGCATGGTGACGCCCGAGGCGCCGCATTCGCCTATCGCGAACGAGTTCCGCGTGGTCAAGCGCCCGCTGCTTGCCAACGCGCAGGGCAAGTCGGCGGTGCCGGTTAAAAACGGCAATCTGATGATGGTGACCAGCGCCCTGCCGGGCGAAGGCAAGAGCTTCAGTGCGCTCAACCTCGCCATGAGCATTGCGATGGAACTGGACAGCACGGTGCTGCTGGTCGATGCCGACGTCGCCAATCCCAATCTGTTGAAGGTGCTCGGGTTGCCGCCCGCACGCGGATTGATGGATGTGCTGACCAGCGACGAGGTGAGTCTGAGCGACGTCATCCTGCGCACGTCCGTCGAGAAGCTCTCGATCCTGCCGTCGGGCACGCATCATCAGCGCGCGACGGAAGTGCTTGCGAGCGATGTGATGGCGCAACTGGTCGCCGAGATGGCGGCGCGTTATCCGGATCGCGTCATCATTTTCGATTCGCCGCCACTGCTGCCAACCACAGAGTCGCGCGTGCTCGCCACGCATATGGGGCAGATTGTTGTGGTCGTCGAGGCCGATACCACCACGCACAGCAATCTGAAGCAGGCGCTGGGACATCTGGAAGATTGCCCGGTCGTCATGACGATGTTGAACAAGGCCGTTCGATCCGAGGTTGCGCAGTACTACGGCTACTACGGTTACTCGCGTGCAACGCAA
>DATCWO010000234.1:0-2895 GCA_036566325.1 Burkholderiales bacterium
CCTCCCAACCGGTAGGCAGCGCTATTGTAGCGTTGCCTGCCCGGTGATCGTTGGCGCATAGCCCTCGTCAGGCGTGCGCGGCGGAATGACGCCGAGCCGCTGTTTGAGACTCTGCCGTTCGCCGCCGTAGAGTGCGGCATAGAACGAGGTGTTGGTCATCACCTTCTTGACGTAATCGCGCGTTTCGCCGAACGGAATGGTTTCGACATATATCGCGCCTTCGAGCGGGAAATCGGCTTTCCAGCGCCGTGCCCGACCGGGGCCGGCGTTGTAGGCCGCCGCCGCGAGGACCGGGCTGCCGTCGAGCGAATCAAGCACGTAGCGCAAATAGCCGGTGCCGAGCGCGATATTGGTGTCGACGTCGGCGATCTGGTCGGACCGGTAACCGATATCCAGTTTTTTGGCGATCCAGCGCGCCGTGGCCGGCATGACTTGCATGAGCCCTGCTGCGCCCGCAGCGGAACGTGCATGCGGCACGAAACGGCTTTCCTGCCGCACCAGGCCGAGTACCCAGTGCTCTTCCAGACCACGCGCCCGCGCCTGCTCGGCGAATTGTTCACGATACGGCGCGAGAAAACGCAGCCAATAATCGTGCAGCGTGGTCGTGCGCTCGGCGGTGTTGATGGCACGATCCCAAAGTTGTTCGCGCCGCGCGTATTCGGCGACGGCGAGCAACTGCCTGTCGTCCATATCGCGAATACTCCAGTTCCATTCACGCACCGCTTCCAGCCACATATCAGCGCCGAACAGCGCGACCGCCCGTTGCAGGCCGGGGTTGGCGGCGGCGGCTTCAAGTTCCTGCGCTGTGGATTCGTGGCGTTGCCTCGGCAGCACCAGCGGCAGACCGAGTTCTTCCTGCGCGAGCTTGCCGTAAAAGTGCGGCAAGCCGGCGATTTGTTTGAACAACACCTCCGCCGGCTCGGCATGACCCAATGCGTACAGCGCACGCCCGCGCCAATACGTCCAGGTGGGCTGTTGGCGCAGCGCGTCGGGCATGCTTTCGATCGCGTTGTTGAGTTCGGTCCAGTTGCGCTCACGCAGCGCCGCGCGTGCACGCCATTCGAGCTGTATGTCGGTCAACGGCGCCTCGTCCGCGCGCGCGAACCACCCAAGCGCCTGGGGCAAATGCTGGCGCGCCGCGCGAAAGGCGAGTTCGCCCCAGACGTGGGCCTGATCGAAATCGCTGAATGCGCTGCGGACCCCGGACCACCGCCGTTCGGCAGCCTCGGGGTCGCTGCGCGCCAGGCGCTGCAGCGCGTAAATCGTCAGTTCACGATTCAGCCGCTGGCGCAGATCGAGCCGATCGGTGCGTTTCAGAAAAACATCCGGATTTTTTTCGATACTGTCGAGTTGCTTGTCCGTCGGCCGCTGCGCTTCAGGGAGATACGCCAGTGTGCGGCGCACCTCGATCGGCTGCCCGGCACGGGTAAGTGCGCGTATTCGCAGCCAGACCTGATCGGTACTGATTTTTCCCGCCATGACCTGCGCGTCGATCAGCGGGCGGCAGCCGTCCGGTATTTCGCGCAATGCGTCCCACGCGGCCATGGCATCGGCTATCGCGGTCGGATCGTTGCGCTGCGCGCGCGATAGATAGCTGTAGCAGGCGAGGTCTGGCTCGGTTGCACGCAAATCGGCATAAACGCGCTCGTAAAGCTCCCACTGCCCGCGTTTGCCCAGCACGCGCAGCCAATCCTTGCGCAACTGCTCGGCCAGCACGGTGCCTTCGTTGCGGCGCAAAAAGGCATCGATTTCGTCCGGCGTCACCTCTTCGATACGCAACTGCAAACGCCAGTACTGCGCGTAGGGTTCCAGCACTGTGCCGGCGACACCGGGCAGGGCGCTTTCGAGTTTGGTGATCGAGCTTGCGCGCCAAGCATCGCGCGCAAGCAGAAACATTGGGTCGGGGGCGGGCGCCGCGTGCCCCACGAGCGGCAAAAATAGGAGCAGGGGAGTGAGCAAACGCATGAGTGCTATATTAGTCTGCGCCTTGCGGCAGTAACGTAAACAATCCAAATTATGCCGACGATTCGCTGATTCACACGTGGCTCGCCGTCGCCGAATTTGTCTACATCAAGCAGAGGAAGTTCTGATTAAGTTCCCCCGCGGATCAGAGTTTCCATGAGTTGCGGGGATTTTTAAGGGTGCATCCCTTAATCAGAAGAAGAGAATAAGCATGAGCACACCACCGAACGATTTGCGTGACTGGCGCAAGCGCCTGCGCGCCGAGTTGATTGAACGTCGCATGGCATTGTCCGCGGAAACGCTGGAGCAGCACCGCAAGTCGATCGACGCTTCGCTGGAGCGCGGCTTCCCCAATCTGCATCGCGGCGTCGTGGCAATGTGCTGGCCGTTCAAGAACGAGTACGACCCGCGTTACGTCGCGCGCGGTCTGCGCGAGCGCGGTGCGAAAACCGCACTGCCGGTGGTCGTCGCGCCCAAAACGCCGCTGCTTTTCCGCGAATGGCATCCAGGCGTGAAGACGGTCCCCGGCGTTTACGACATTCCCTACCCGGTGGACAGTCCCGAACTGATTCCCGACTACGTCCTGCTGCCGATGAACGGTTTCGACCAAGGCGGTTATCGCCTCGGCTATGGCGGCGGTTTCTTCGACCGCACCCTCGCCAGCCTGAGCAAGC
Organism: Burkholderiales bacterium; assembly: GCA_036566325.1. Classification (GTDB taxonomy): domain Bacteria; phylum Pseudomonadota; class Gammaproteobacteria; order Burkholderiales; family SG8-39; genus ZC4RG42. The sequence goes on from DATCWO010000234.1 coordinate 2,637, forward strand.
GCCCGGTAGTGATCGGCGTGACCTACGAACTGGCGAGCATCGAGACGATCTACCCGCAGCCCTACGATATTCCGATGACCTATGTGGTCACCGAACGCGGCATCTATCGGCGCGACGACGACAAGCTGGTTTTCCTCGGCAAACCGCAGGATCTTTCCGACGCAAGCAAACTTAGTTCGCCGGTCTGTTATCAGGGCGACGTGCCGCACGCCTGATCGCGATTTGTAACGCCGTCGCAATATTGAGCGGTTAGGTTTGT
>DATCWO010000016.1:0-2236 GCA_036566325.1 Burkholderiales bacterium
GCGGGTGATCTCGCGGCCAATCTGCGAACCGATGGAGCGCGCTGCGCTTTTCGCCGCGGCTTCGATGGCGCCTTCGCGACGCCCGCCGCGCGGGCCGGTAGTGCCGCCCAGCACGTCGCCTAGCGAATCGAGCCAGCCGCCGTTCCCTTGCGGCGCCGGACTTGGTGCGGCGGGCGCTTTGGCGGGCGGGACTGCGGTGGCTTCGGCGGCCGCCTCGGCGCGCACCTTGAGGGTTTCGTAGGCCGATTCGCGATCCACGGCTTTTTCGTAATGGCCATGCAGCACCGAGTTGCGAATGATGGCGTCGCGATCCGCTTCGGCAATGGGGCCGATCTGCGTCGCGGGCGGCAGCACGAACGCGCGTTCCACAACGGTTGGACGGCCTTTGGCATCGAGCAGCGAGACCAATGCTTCGCCGACGCCGAGTTCAGTGATGGCCTGTTCCGCGTCGAAAGCGGCATTGGCGCGCATGGTTTGCGCGGCGGCCTTGACGGCTTTCTGATCGCGCGGTGTGAAGGCGCGTAAGGCATGTTGTACGCGATTGCCGAGCTGACCGAGGACGGTGTCCGGGATATCGAGCGGGTTCTGCGTGACGAAGTAAACGCCGACGCCCTTCGAGCGGATCAAGCGCACGACCAGCTCGATCTTGTCGAGCAATGCCTTGGGCGCGTCGTTGAACAGCAGATGCGCTTCGTCGAAGAAGAACACCAGTTTGGGTTTATCCGGATCGCCGACTTCGGGCAATTGCTCGAACAGTTCGGAGAGCATCCACAGCAGAAAAGTCGAATACAGCTTTGGCGCGTTCATCAACTGATCGGCGGCGAGAATGTTGACGACGCCGCGTCCCTTGTCGGTTTGCATCAGGTCGTTGATGTCCAGCGCCGGTTCGCCGAAAAAGGTATCGGCGTCCTGATGTTCCAGTTCGAGCAGGCCGCGCTGGATGGCACCGATCGAAGCGGTGGAAACATTACCGTACGTCGTTTTGATCTCTTTCGCGTGATCGCCCACGTACGTGAGCATGGCGCGCAGGTCCTTCAGGTCGAGTAGCAACAGGCCGTGATCGTCGGCGATCTTGAACACCATTGTCAGGACGCCCTGCTGCGTTTCGTTGAGATCGAGCATGCGGCCGAGCAATAGCGGACCCATTTCGGAAACGGTCGTGCGAACCGGATGCCCTTTCCTGCCGTATACGTCCCAGAATACGACCGGACAGGCCTGCCATTGCGGTTCGGCGAAGCCCAGATTGTCGAGACGCTGCTTCAGTTTCGGCGAGGCCGTGCCGGCGGCGGCCAGACCGGTCAGATCGCCTTTCACGTCGGCCATGAAAACCGGTACGCCGATGCGGGAGAAGGCTTCGGCGAAGACTTGCAGCGTGACCGTCTTGCCGGTGCCGGTCGCGCCGGCGATCAATCCGTGCCGGTTCGCCAGCGCGGGCAGCAGGGCAAGTTCGGTTGAGCCGGCTTTGGCGACGATCATCGGTTCGGGCATGGCCACTCCTGTGAAGAGGCGGGATAGGATGGGACTGGCGTGTAAAATTAGCAGCTTCCGACTGGAACGTTGCGAATATTATTCAATTCAACGAACCGATTCGAAATATTCACTTCAAGTAGCGAGCGCACTATGGCTGGACACAGCAAATGGGCCAACATCAAACACAAGAAGGCCGCGACTGACGCCAAGAAGGGCAAGGTTTTCACCCGGCTCATCAAGGAAATCACGGTTGCCGCGCGCATGGGCGGCGGCGATCCGTCGATGAATCCGCGCCTGCGCCTGGCCATGGACAAGGCGCAGGAAGCCAACATGCCGAAGGACAACGTCGAGCGCGCCGTCAAGCGCGGCTCGGGCGAACTGGAAGGCGTCAGCTACGAAGAGATCCGCTATGAGGGCTACGGCATCGGCGGCGCGGCGGTGATGATCGATTGCCTGACCGACAACCGCACCCGCACGGTCGCGGATGTGCGTCATGCGTTCACCAAGTTCGGCGGCAATCTGGGCACCGACGGTTCGGTGGCGTTCATGTTCCAGCATTGCGGTCAGCTCATCCTTGCGCCGGGCGCGAGCGAAGACAAGGTGATGGAAATCGCCATCGATGCCGGCGCGGAAGACATCATCACTCACGGCGACGGCAGCATCGAAGTCATCACGCCGCCGACAAACGAGTTTCACGCGGTGAAGGCGGCGCTGGAAAAGGCGGGCCTCAAGCCCGACTATGCCGAAGTCACCATGAAGCCGACGA
>DATCWO010000235.1:0-4423 GCA_036566325.1 Burkholderiales bacterium
TGTGGCGATCTTGCTGGTGGCGTGGCGCGCGAGCGCGAGCGGCAGTTCGTCGGCGGCAATGCCGCCACCGTCGTCGGTGACGCGAATCTGCTTGCCGCCACCTTCGCTCAGGCTGACAGTGAGGGACGAAGCGCCCGCATCAAGACTGTTCTCCAGCAATTCCTTCAGCACGGATGCCGGGCGTTCGACGACTTCGCCGGCGGCGATCTGACTGATGAGCGTGTCGGGCAGGGGACGAATGGCGGGCATTGGGAAAAGCCTGAGTTAGTGCCGAGGATGGTCGCGAGTGCGGGACCGCGAAGGGCGGAGCAGGTTCCATCGTCTTCATCGATGGATGCGACCCCGCAGCGGGCTGTGAATGTGCTGGTTCATTTTGCGTTCCTTCATGTGCCTTTGCGGTCGCATCCCCAAAAGGGGGCCCTGCTCCACGCGCCGGCACATGGCTGTACGAGCGAGGATAAAGCAATCTGCCGCTCAGGCAGTCATCGCTTGTAGTAGCGCATCCAAGATGCCTTGATCGAAGGGGCTTAAGATTCGCGCGTCTGCCTTGCCAAAATGCGTCGGCGGGAGTTCGTTTAATGGGCGGAATTATAGGCGGGCCAGTAGAATGCCGAACGTCACATTGATCAACGCAGGCGCTCTGCGCGATCGCGCGCGACCGAATTTGAAAAACTCCTGCTTTGTTTTCGCGCGCGGACGCTTACGCGCGACCATAAGCCTCAATTACTAAAGATCTTTCCACTCATGGATATCGTGCTCGCGTTCTGGGACCTGCTGGTTCATCTCGATGCGCATCTGACGACACTGGTGCAGCAATACGGCACCTGGATTTACGCCATTCTGTTTCTGATCGTGTTCTGCGAGACAGGTTTGGTGGTGACGCCGTTTCTGCCCGGCGATTCGCTGCTGTTCGTGGCCGGTACGGTATGGGCGATCAGCGGCATGGATGCGCACTGGCTCGCGGTGACGCTGGTCGCAGCGGCGTTGTGCGGCGACAACGTCAACTACTGGATTGGCCGCACGCTCGGACCAAAGGTGTTCCGCTGGGAGGATTCGCGCTTTTTCAATCGCAAGGCGCTTGATCGCACATCGGCGTTTTACGAACGACATGGCGGCAAGACCATCGTGATCGCGCGATTCGTGCCCATCGTGCGGACCTTCGTGCCGTTCGTCGCCGGTATCGGCCACATGCACTACGGGAAATTTCTGGCCTATAGCATCGGCGGTGCGCTGCTGTGGGTGCTGGCGCTGGTCTATGCCGGCTATTTCTTCGGCAACATCCCGTTTATCAAGAACAATCTGACGCTGGTGATTTTCGCGATTATCGGGCTGTCGCTGCTGCCGATGGTGATCGAATATGCGCGCGCCCGGGCGCGCAATGCCAAGCTGCGGCGTGCCTGAGGTGATGAGGGAGACTTTCCCGCCGGCAGGTAGACAATAGGGCGCCGCCCTATTGTTCAGCCGTTAGCCAGCTTGTCCGCGATTTCGTTCGCCGCCAGGGTCGAATGCGACCCGGTTGGGTACTTGGTGACGTAGCTTCTGATGCCGGACACGATCGCCTTGGCCATTTTGGTCTGGTAGGCGTCGTCGTTGAGTCGACGTTCCTCTTCCGGATTGCTGATGAACGCCGTCTCGATCAGGATCGAAGGAATGTCGGGCGCCTTCAGCACGGCAAAGCCCGCCTGTTCGACGTAATCCTTGTGCAGCGTATTGATGTCGCCCAGTTCGGACAGCACCAGCTTGCCCAGCTTGAGGCTGTCGCTGATGGTGGCGGTCTGCGATAGATCGAGCAGCGTTTGCGCCAGGTAGCGGTCTTTCACGTCCAGATTCACGCCGCCGATCAAATCCGACTCGTTTTCGCGATTCGCCAACCAGCGCGCCGCGGCGCTGGTCGCACCGCGTTCCGACAACGCGAAGACCGACGAGCCGCGCGCATGCGGTTTGATGAACGCGTCGGCGTGCACGGAAACGAACAGATCGGCCTTCACACGGCGCGCTTTTTCCACCCGCGTGCGCAGCGGAACGAAGAAGTCGTCGTCGCGCGTCAGTACTGCGCGCATGTTCGGTTCGGCATCGATCAGCGCCTTGAGCTTGCGCGCCACGGTCAGCGTGACATGCTTTTCCTTGCTGCCGCGCGCGCCGATGGCGCCCGGGTCTTCGCCGCCGTGACCCGGATCGATGACGATGGTCACAAGGCGTTGTTTGACTTCGGGCTTGTCCTTGCGCTCGCCGCTCTGCACATTGCGCTGTTCGTGCTCGCGCAGCATCGCCATGAGCGGATCGGGTGCATTGGTTGGATAGAGATCCAGCACCAGTCGATGGCCGTATTCGCCCACCGGCGCAAGCGTGAAGGATTGCGGTTTCACGCCGGCCTTGAGGTCGATGACCAGTCGCACGACGTTGGGCTTGAACTGTCCGACACGCATTTGCGCGACGTATGGATCCTGTTCGAGCACCTTGTTGGCCGCTTCGCGTTGCAGATTGGCGAGCTCGGCGCCTTCGATATCGATGACGATCCGGTCGGGATTCGACAGGGTCATCAATTGATGGCGCAAGGCCTGCGCCGATTCGATCGTCAGACGCGTGTATTCCTGTGCCGGCCACATGCGCACCGAGCGGATGCCGTCTGCCGCTTGCGCGCGCAGCGCTTCGAAAGGCATGACGGAAACAATCGCGCCGGCGGTCAGCGCCTGCAGACTCAGGCGGCGGTGTTCGAAATGCAGTGCAACAGTTGCTCGCCGCGCGGGCTCAACGCGTCCACCGTCGCGTCGCGCCCCGAGGGGGCGTGGCGCAACGTGATTCGCAGATCCGGGTCCGGTAGATCGGCCGCTTTTTCGGGCCACTCCACCAAACATACCGAAGCCGCGTTGAAGTATTCGCGAAAGCCTGCGTCCAGCCATTCTCGGGGCTCTTGGAGCCTATAGAAATCAAAGTGGTACAAGGGTAACTTAGAAACCATATAAGGTTCAACCAGGGTGTAGGTCGGACTTTTGACTTTTCCGGCATATCCCAGCGCTCGCAGGCAGGCGCGAGTGAGCGCAGTCTTGCCCGTGCCGAGGTCGCCGACCAGGTGGATCGACAGTCCGGGCGTGAGCCCGCGCGCGAGCCGCGCACCCAGCGCATCAGTGGCCGCTTCGTCGGGGAGATGGAGGTTCAGGGGCGCTAACATTGGAAGAAATCTTATTAAGCCAAGGATGGTCGCGAGTGCGGGAACCTGTACGAGCGAGGGCAAAGTGGCACAACACCTTTGCCATCTTAACTAGCGGGAACGCTCATCGAACAATCTTGATCGGAGCCTTCATCGGGGCATGAATTCAGTGGAACATGAAAGCGCGGCGGAGCAGGACTGGTCCGCGTTGGCGCTCGCCGTCAAGGCGTGGGGACGCGAACTCGGTTTCGATGCCGTTGCGATCACCGATGTGGATCTGCGCGAGGCCGAACCGCGTCTGCTGCAATGGCTCGATCGCGGCCTGCATGGCGAGCTGGATTATATGGCACGGCACGGCGTCAAACGCGCGCGTCCCGATGAACTGGTGCCGGGCACCGTGCGCGTCATCACCGCGCGGATGACATACTGGCCGGACGCCGAATCGAGCGACGCCGTGCTCGATGATGCGAATACCGCCTATATCGCGCGCTATGCGCTGGGGCGCGACTATCACAAGGTCTTGCGCGCGCGCCTGCAGAAACTGGCTGAGCGTATCGCCGGCGAAGTCGGCGAGTTCGGCTATCGCGTGTTCACCGATTCCGCGCCGGTCATGGAAGTCGAACTCGCGCGCAAGAGCGGGCTCGGCTGGCGCGGCAAACATACGCTGCTGCTATCGCGCGAGGCCGGCTCGTTCTTCTTTCTCGGCGAACTCTTTACCGATCTGCCCTTGCCGATCGATGCGCCGACCAGCGCGCATTGCGGCAGCTGTACGCGTTGTATCGATGTCTGTCCGACGCAGGCGATCGTTGAGCCGTATGTGGTCGATGCGCGCCGTTGCATTTCCTATCTCACCATCGAACTGAAGGGCAGCATCCCGGTCGAGCTGCGCCCGCTTATCGGCAATCGCGTCTACGGCTGCGATGACTGTCAGCTCACCTGTCCGTGGAACAAGTACGCGCAACTGACGCGCGAGCATGATTTCGACGTGCGCCATGGGCTCGATCGCGCAACGCTGGTCGAACTGTTCGCCTGGACCGAAGTGATGTTTCTCGAGCGTATGGCCGGCAGCGCCATTCATCGTATCGGTCACGAACGCTGGTCGCGCAATCTTGCCGTCGGCCTCGGCAATGCGCCGACGAGCGATGCCGTCATCGGCGCATTGCGCGCGCGTGCCGATGATCCTTCGGCGCTGGTTCGCGAGCATGTTGCCTGGGCGCTCGCCTGTCACAACGCCTAGCCGCCTTAGCCATCCAATCACAGGAGACGACCGATGGA
>DATCWO010000256.1:0-2911 GCA_036566325.1 Burkholderiales bacterium
GCTGCCGCCACGGCCGCCGAAGCCGACGCAGAGTTCGACGCCGCCACAGCAACCGCCGAAGCCGGATGCACCCGGTGCGACGGCACCCGCAGCGGCCTAAGGAGTCAGGCGAAAAGCCTTAATCGGACTTGCTCCGACGCGTTAAACTTCCCAGCCCGCAGGCACTCCCTGCGGGCTTTTTTATTTTCTCCACGTCGCCATATCCGATTTTTCAAAATGCTCCATTGCGGTCACTATCGTCTTTCTCTCGAACGCCCGTTGATCATGGGCATCGTCAACGTCACGCCCGATTCGTTTTCCGATGGCGGCGCCTATCTGGACGCCAAAGCGGCCATCGCGCATGCGCATCGGTTGGTGGAGGAAGGTGCCGATATTCTTGACATCGGTGGCGAATCGACGCGTCCGGGCGCGGCGCCCGTTTCGGCCGAACAGGAATTGGTGCGCGTGGTGCCGGTATTACGCGGGCTGCGCAACGTCGGCGTCCCGATTTCGGTCGATACGTTGAAGACCGAGGTCATGCGCGCGGCGCTCGACGAGGGTGCCACCATCATCAACGACATCACGGCGCTGTCCACGCCGGGCGCCATGGAGGTAGTCGCTGCCTCGGATGCGGCGGTTTGCCTCATGCACATGCAGGGCGAGCCACGCACCATGCAATCCGAGCCGCATTACGATGACGTGGTGGCGGAAGTGAAGGCCTATCTGGTTGACCGCATGGGCGCAGTGCTTGCCCACGGGATTGCGCGTGAGCGCGTGATACTCGATCCGGGCTTCGGCTTCGGCAAGCGTCTGGAACACAATCTCGTGCTGTTGCGCGAACTGGAACAGATCACCGCGCTCGGTCTGCCGGTGCTTTCCGGCTGGTCGCGCAAGTCGAGCCTTGGGCTGATTACCGGCAAGCCGGCGAATGACCGGCTGGCAGCGAGCCTGGCGGCGGCGATTCTGTCCGTGCGCCATGGCGCGAACATCGTGCGCGTACACGATGTCGCCGCGACGCGCGATGCGCTGGCGGTCGTGCAGGCCGTCGAGGCAGCAAATTGAGCACGGTGATTTGATATAACGCGGGCCGCTTCGAACGACCCGTATCGAAAGGGAGTTTTGCCATGAGTCGCAAGTATTTCGGAACGGATGGCGTGCGCGGTCGCGTTGGCGAGGCGCCGATTACGCCGGAGTTCGCGCTGCGACTGGGTTTTGCGGCGGGGGAAGTGCTGGTGCGACGCGGCATCGAGGGGCCGGAACGCCCCGCGGTGCTGATCGGCAAGGACACGCGCATTTCCGGCTATATGCTGGAGGCGGCACTGCAGTCGGGCTTTGCCGCGGCCGGCGTGGACGTCATGCTGTGTGGCCCCATGCCCACGCCCGGTGTCGCTTATCTCACCCGTGCGCTGCGGCTGCAAGCCGGGGTCGTCATCAGCGCCTCGCACAACCCTTACGACGACAACGGCATCAAATTCTTTTCCGCTGACGGCGGCAAATTGCCCGATGCCGTGGAGCACGAGATCGAGGCGGCATTGGAACGCCCGCTTGCCTGTCGTCCTTCGGCCGAACTCGGCAAGGCGCGTCGCATCGACGATGCGGCCGGACGCTATATCGAGTTCTGCAAGAGCACTTTCCCCAACTCGCTCGATTTGCGCGGTTTAAAGATCGTGGTCGACTGTGCGCACGGCGCAGCCTATGACATCGCACCGCATGTCTTTCATGAACTGGGCGCCGAAGTATTTGCCATCGGTGATAAGCCGAACGGCATGAACATCAACGACGGCGTCGGCGCTACGCATCCTGCCGCGCTATGCAAGGCGGTGGTAGAGCAGCGGGCCGACATCGGCATCGCACTCGACGGTGACGGCGACCGGCTGATGATGGTCGATAGCACGGGGCGCTGTTATGACGGCGACCAACTCCTGTACGTCATCGCGCTCGAACGCGCCAGGAATGGTGGCGTACCGGGTGTGGTCGGTACGCTGATGACCAATCTCGCGCTCGAACGCGCACTGGAATCCGCCGGCATCGCTTTCGCGCGGGCAAAGGTCGGCGATCGCTATGTTCTGGAGCTGTTGCAACAGCGTGGCTGGCAACTCGGCGGCGAGAACAGCGGACACATCATTTGCCTCGACAAGCACACGACCGGCGACGGCATCGTTTCCGCGTTGCAGGTACTGACCGCGTTGTGCCAGAGCGGTAACACCCTTGCGCAAGAGGCGGGCAATCTGCGTCTGTATCCGCAGAAGCTGCTCAATGTGCGCATCAAGCGCGGCGTCGACTGGCAGGCCGACGAATCGATCAAACAGGCTTGCGCCGCTGCTGAAGCGCGTCTCGGCAAGCGCGGCCGTCTGTTGTTGCGCGCGTCGGGCACCGAGCCGGTGCTGCGCGTCATGGTCGAAGGCGAGGATGGCGCTGAGGTCGAGGCACTGGCCGCGGAAATGGCGCGTTGCGTCGAAAAGGCGCTGGCCGCCTGAGTTTCGATGTCATTTGCGTGTCTGTAATGTTTCTGTAATTTTCGGCCCCTACACTGCGCGGCGTGGCGTTGTAAAACGCATCCACAAGCCCAATAGGAGAGCTCATGAATCAGATCAAAACGGCCACCGCAGTGGCTGCACTATTTGTCGGCCTTGGCGGTGCTCAACTGGCGCACGCGGCGCCCGTCGTCAAGATCGACGGATCGAGCACCGTATTTCCGGTGACCGAGGCGGTTGCCGAGGAATTCCAGATTTCCAAGAAGGGCAAGATCAACGTGACCGTCGGTATTTCCGGCACCGGTGGTGGTTTCAAGAAATTCTGTCGCGGCGAGATCGACATTGCTGACGCTTCGCGCCCGATCCTCGAGAAAGAAATGGCTGCTTGTAAAGAGGCGGGCATCGAATACATCGAACTGCCGGTTGCGTTCGATGCGTTGACGGTGGTCATCAACCCC
>DATCWO010000151.1:0-7743 GCA_036566325.1 Burkholderiales bacterium
ACAGACGCGCGAGATAGGTGGAGAGCTAAAGCAGTTAGAAGGGACGCACTGGATTCCCGCTGCAGCCGGCCCTCAAATGTTTCAATCGTGGGCGGGAATGACAACACTTTGCGCTCGCTGCCGTTCTAGCTCTTGTAGTACACCTAGCCGATGCCAGGGTTGTTCTTCTTCACGCCAATTAGCTTGGGCTGATTGAGCATGCGCGGCTTGATGGTCTTCTCGGCACGCAGATACTGTTCCAGCACATCCCAGACCGGTTCACCCTGCGCGCCTTCCGCGACGGGCGCCCAGCCGGCAACCTTGTAAGTCTTGTTCGGATCGATCGCCTTGCCGCGCAGACGCATCTCCTGAATGCGATTGCCCATTTTTGCGTACGGATCGCAGCTGTATTGCAATCCGCCCACACGCACCATATCGCCGCCCTGCTGCAGATACGGATCAGGATTGAAGAGGTTGTCGCCCACGTCTTCCAGCACGGTTTTGATCATTTCGCCCGTCATCGAGGTCACCGTGGTGTAGGGATAAGTGATCGCCGTCTGATCCATCAGATGCTCGCGCGTAATGGCCTGACCAGGCAGCACCGTCGTGCCCCAGCGAAAGCCCGGTGAAAACGCGATTTCGGCATCCTTCACCGCCATCAACCCGTCGAGAATGACCTGATCGAAACTCCCGTTGAAATTACCGCGCCGATACAGCAGGTCTTCGCTCACCGCGAGAATCTCCGCCAGCTTTTCCTTGTACGGCGCGCGCACGGTGTCGATATGGCGCTGCATTGCCGGGTCCGCCGGCAGCAGATCGGCGAAGACCGGCAGCAAGCGATAGCGATAGTCCGCGACCCGTCCACCTTTGACGTCGAAGTCGAGTACGCCGACGAACTTGCCGTTCGATCCGGCGTTGGTCACCAGCGTCTGGCCGCCGGCGTTCTTGACGATGATCGGTGCCGGCACACCGTCGTGCGTATGGCCACCGAGAATCGCGTCGATGCCGCGCACGCGGCTTGCCATCTTGATATCGACATCCATGCCGTTATGCGACAACACCACGACCGCCTGTGCGCCCTTGCCGCGCGCTTCATCGACGAAGCCCTGCAGCGTTTCGTCCTGAACGCCGAACTGCCATTCATCGACGAAGTAACGCGGATTGGCAATGGGGGTGTAGGGAAATGCCTGACCGATGATCGCGACCGGCACGCCGTTGATCTCGCGGATCACATAAGGCTTGAATACCTGTTCATCGAAATCGAGCGTGCGCACGTTCTGCGCGATGAAATCGATTTTGCCGGCGAAGTCCTTTTCGACCACCTCTTTGACACGGGCGGCGCCTAGGGTGAATTCCCAATGCCCGGTCATGACATCGACGCCGAGCAGCTTGGCCGCGTCGATCATGTCCTGCCCCTTGGTCCATAGCGCGGTCGCCGAACCCTGCCAGGTATCGCCACCGTCGAGCAGCAACGCGCCGGGGCGCGAGGCTCTGAGTCGCTGCACCAGCGTCGAAATATGCGCGTAGCCGCCGACGCGCCCGTAGCGACGCGCGGCCTCGGCGAAATCAAGATAAGTAAAAGCATGCGCTTCGCGCGTATCGCGCGAGATGTTGAATGCGCGCAGGAGATGATCACCGACCAGGTGCGGCGCACGGCCAACTGCTTCGCCGACGCCGATGTTGACGCTCGGCTCGCGAAAGTACACCGGCAATAACTGTGCATGCGTATCGGTGATGTGCAGCAGGCTGACGTTGCCGAAGCGCGGCAGATCGTATAGCGACGCCTCTTGCGTAGGCGCGGCCAGCGCATCGAGCTTGAAACCGCAGGCGGAAGCCGCAGCGAGGACTTGCAGGAATTCGCGTCGATTCATGACTTCAAAGGATCAGGGTCGGTTATGAAACTGGAGGTGCCAGGCGCGTGCATACGCAACGAATTGCCCTGCCGCGCGGGCGTTCATTCGGAACGCGTTACTTTACTACGGCGAACGCATGGATCCGCTCAACGGCCGCGCATGCAGCTCACGTTGTAGCACACCAGGCTGATGCTGAAAGCCACCGCGATACCGCATGCCAGCGTGAACGCGCTGCCGAAGAATAACGGCGCAATGGCTGCAACCGCCCCGAACACGGCAGTCTGCACAAACGATTGCAGCGATGCAGTCAGGCCGCGCATGGTGGGGAACAAGTCGAGAATGCGCAGCGTGATACTCGGCATGAGCAATGCGAGGCCGAAGTTATAGAGCATCAATGGGAGCACTGCCCAGGGCACCGCGGGCGGCAATATCGCGTTGTAGAGCAGATTGATCACCACGGCTGCGCCCATGATCAGATAACCGTTGCGGATCATGCGACCCGGCACCACGCTGTGCGCCGTGCGCGAAGCAATCCAGGCGCCACCGACCAAACCGGTCACCATCGGCACAAACAGCCAGGCGAACGCGGTCTCCGGCAACTTCAACAGCTCCATGACGAAATGCGGCGCCGACGCGATATACAGTCCGAACCCGCTGAATCCCGCGCCGAGGGCAAAAGCCATCAACAGAAATCGGCTGTGGCGCAGCACGCTGCCGTAATTGCCGGCGATGGTGCGCAGATGCAGCGGCTGACGCGCCGCGACGGGCAGCGACTCGGGCAGTGCGGCATAAGCGGCAATGAACAACACCGCGCCGAATAGGCTGAGAAACACGAATATCGATTGCCACCCGAACGCGCTCTGCAACCAACCACCGATAATGGGCGCGGCGGCCGGCGCAATGCCGAACACCATGGTGATTTGCGCGAGCGCACGCTGCGCGTCCGCGCCGGCCATTCGATCGCGCACGATGGCGCGCCCGATCACCACTCCTGCGCCAGCGGACATGCCCTGTAGGCCGCGGAATACCAGCAACCAATGCAAGGTGGGGGACCAGACCGCGCCGACCGAAGCGGCGATATAGACGACCAGTGCAATCAGGATGACCGGCCGCCGTCCGAACGAATCGGACAAGGTGCCGTGAAACAGCATCATGAACGAGAAGGAAAGGAGGTAGACGCTCAGCGTCTGCTGGACGAGCACCTCGTCGACCTGCAGGTCGTGCGCGATCGCGGGAAAAGACGGCAGATAAGTGTCGATGGAGAACGGTCCCACCATCGCCAGTCCCGCGAGCAAGATCGTCAACAGGCGCGGCCCGATATTTTTTTTCATTGCAAACCTTGTCCGCGTCGCACACCGATTATGCGTCGGCGGATTCTACGGTGAACCGGCACGTCCGCCGAGCACAGATTCGCCCACGTTCATCGGTGCACGAACGCTTCGACATTCGACGCGTATACCTGTTTGATTGATCGTATGCGCGTGACATCGTGTGCGCCCGGCCGCACGGATTTTGAGGCGGCTCTATGCGTCGACTGCGCCCCTGACCCAGCGGACGATTGCGCTCGCATCCATCGCGCCGGCTTGTCGCGCCACTTCGCGGCCGTTCCTGAACACGATCATGGTTGGAATGGAACGGATGCCGTAGCGCGCGGCGATATCCTGCGCCGCTTCGGTATCGAGTTTCGCCAGCCGGACCACGGGTTCGAGCTCGTCGGCAGCGCGTTCGAATTGCGGCGCCATCATCTTGCAGGGACCACACCATGCAGCCCAGAAATCCACGACCACCGGCAGATCGGCACCGATGTGACGATCGAAATTAACGCTCGTCAACGTCAGCGGTTTTCCCTCAAAGAGATCCGCCTTGCAGCGACCGCAGTGGGGCGCCTCGCGCAGACGCTCCGGTGGAACACGATTGGTGGCATCGCAATGCGGACAAACGATGTGCATGGCGCTAAGCCTGAAAGAGCAGCGCCCTGCCGCGGCCCGCGGTTTTGGCGGCGTAAAGCGCCTGATCGGCTTTTTCGATCAACTGCTGCGGCGACAACTCATCGCCGAATTGCGCCACGCCGGCCGTACCGGAAATCGCCGGCAACCGCCCTTCACGATCGACTTTCACCGCGGCGACTTCGCGCAGGCAACGCGCCACGACTTCCTGTGCGCTGTCCCCCGTCGCACCCGGCAGAATCACGCAGAACTCGTCGCCGCCGATGCGTCCGACCAGATCGTGATTACGCAGGCAGAGTGTGAGCATGTCGGCGAAGCGCTTGAGTACCCGATCGCCTGTCACATGCCCATGACGATCATTGACGTTCTTGAAGTGATCCAGATCGAGCACCACCACCGACAGCGGCTCGCCTGAGCGCCGCGCACGCTCCAACTCCTCCCGCAGGCGACGCTCGATATAGCGCCGGTTGTAGAGTCCGGTGAGCGGATCGCGCGTGGCTTGTCGTTCGAGTTCAAGTTCGAGATGCTTGTGGGAAGAAATATCGGAGAACGAACACAGCACCGCGGCGACCTGGCGCGTGTCCATATCGAACACCGCGCGTGCGTTCACGTTCAGCCAGCGCATGCGACCGTCCGGCCCGGTCACCTGCATTTCGATACCCGTGCGCGGGCGGCCGTCCAACAGTGTCTCGGTTGCCGGATGCAGGCCTTGGACACGTTGCGCCGCATTGGCACCCCACAACCAGTGCACGACCGCATCACCATCGCCGATCAGCACACGCGCGGTCGGATTCATGGTCGTGACCTGACCGTTTTCGTCGAGCATCACGATGCCCTCTTCCATCGCTTCGACGAGCACGAAGTGGCGCTGCTCCATCCAGCGCAACGCGGCGCGCGCGCGACCGAGTTCCGCCAGTGCCATCTTCAACTCGGTGCGGTAGGCGGGTTCGTCCGACTCGTCCTCGAGCGGCTTTTGTGGCGGTTCCATCCAACAACTCCTCGAACGTCAATGGAGCAAATAAGGGCAAGCGACGCGCCCGCAGGCGCTGTTTTCGGCACATTGAACCACCGTCCGCGCCTGGAATGTGACAGTTTCCACAATGCGGCGACCGGTGGTCGCCCAGATCCGACGATCGCAGCGATCTCGGCCATGTCGGGACGAAAAAGACTTCCTCCACTCTCAGGTGAGGCACTTGCATTGCCACCGGCCATGAAAACCATCACCCGCGATCGCCATCCGTCGACGAGCAAGGAACAGCTTGAATGGCTGGCCTGGCTGCTGGACAGCTCGATTCGCATTCCCGGCATCAATTTTCGAATTGGCGTCGACGCGCTGATCGGCCTGATTCCCGGCCTCGGCGACATGATCGGTGTACTGCTGTCGAGTTACATCGTCGGTCAGGCCTGGCAATTGGGCGTGCCCAAAAGCACGCTCGCGCGCATGGGTTTCAATGTGCTGCTGGAAGGCGTCATCGGCGCGGTGCCGATTCTGGGCGATGTGTTCGATGCCGCGTGGAAGGCTAACCAGCGCAACGTACGGCTACTGCATGCGCATCTGGATAATCCACGCCACGCTGTGCGCGCCAGCCGTGGCTTCCTCGCCGCGTTGATTGCGCTGTTGATTGTGCTGCTGCTCGGGGTGACGCTGGTCATCTATGCGCTGCTGCGCTGGCTGACGACCCTCGCTGCCTGAGCCGCACACCGGATGGCGCGCGGCTCGGCTGATGGCGTTGCGACGCCGACTAGTTCGCGCCGCCCGATTTGCCCCCATTCGGGGCAAGCTGCTGCTGCGTCGGCACGTCGTCAGTGACGTTCGCCGGCGCCTTGTTGCCGGCCGCCTCGCCGGCGGCCCCCGGGGGTGTCTGAGCACCCTGCGTTGCGGCAACTCCCGGCTGCACTGCCGTCGGCGGCTCCTCCTGTCCGCAAGCGGTCAGTACCAGCGCGGCCAGGGACGCCGCAATCAACGTTTTCCTCATACGTAAATCTCCTTTAGATTCTCTCTGATAACACGGCTATGGACACAGCCGTTCGCCGGTCGTTGCAACCGGCGCTCCCATCGACGCCACATGCCTGCAAGCGCAGCCCTCGGCGGGACGTCATACGACTCCATTCGGGGCACCGGGAACTTTGCAACCCCGATGCCGTCAATCTTGTAAATGAAGAATCTCAAACGGGGATATCTGTTGATGTAGATCACTAGACCGGTTGCGCGATCGCGCAAAATGGCATCATTCGAGGTGTTTCGGCTCTTCCCTAAAATGGCCGATACGCTTTAAATAAAACCCTACCGACTGCACGGCTCCGATGCGCACGGACAGCGCTGCCGGCGGCCGGTCATCCACGAGGAGTCATTTGTCTTATGGCATGCGCTGCAAAATCATTCCTGGCGGCCGATGCGGAAGAATTGCTCGATCTGGAGTATCTGGCCCATGGTCACGGTGCGTCACCTGACGACGACGTGAGCGGTAACACGGTGATCGATCATCCATCCGTGCCTCGGCTATGGATGTCGGTGGACGAGAAACTCTATCAACTGGCCGACGATTGCTTCGAAGGCACCGCCTACGAAAACCTGTCGCTCAACGACGTGGAGGACGACACCGACGCCGGCTTCGATCGCTGGGATTACTGAGCCGCGCAGCGCATCAAATCGCTGTCGTCATAAGGTCTCTGGCTGTGAAAGTATGTCGTTTCACGCTCACATGGGCCGCGTGACAGGGTAGACTCATCCACACCCGACAACAGTAGCTCCGACTGGCGATTCGGCCGCCGTCGGGACGTCACAACGAGCGAAAGACTCAAGCCCGTGGCAGAACAGAAGTGGCCTGATATGCTCTGGATCGTGCGGCACGGTCAGAGCGCCGGCAACGTCGCCCGCGATGCTGCCGTAGCGGCCGACCGTCCGCTGATCGACATCGCCGAACGCGATATGGATGTACCTTTGTCCTCGATGGGCCGACAGCAAGCTCTCGCGCTCGGACATTGGTTCGGCGAAATGCCGGCCGAGCAACAGCCCACCATCGTGTTGTGCTCCCCCTACGTGCGTGCGCGACAGACCGCGCAGTACCTGTTGGAAGCCGCAGGATTGTCGCCGGATGACCTCACCTTCCACATCGACGAACGGCTGCGGGAAAAGGAGTTCGGCGTAATCGACCGGCTCACGCAATCCGGTATCAAACTCAAATACCCCGAACTGCACGAACAGCGCGTCCACGTCGGCAAGTTTTATTTCCGCCCGCCCGGCGGGGAAAGCTGGTGCGATGTCATCCTGCGACTGCGCGGCGTACTCGGCACCATCACGCGCGGCTATCGCGGCGAGCGCGTGCTGATCATCGGCCACCAGGTCATCGTCACATGCATGCGCTATCTGCTGGAACGCATGGACGAAGCGCAGATCCTCGAAATCGACCGCAAGAGCGACGTGCCGAACTGCGGCGTGACCTCCTACGAATTCGATCCCAGCCTGGGTCGCAAAGGCAAGCTCGTTCCACGACTGGTCAATTTCGTCGCGCCGCTGCAGCAAGCCGGCGCCACCGTGACGACCGAACGCGACGTGCCGGCAGCGCCGAAGTCCTGATTCGCGTCCCTCACGCAACGGGCGAGGCGCTTGCAGTGTCGGAAGACAACGGTTGATCTTCGCGCGTCGCGCCGGCGTGGTGGTTCTGGATCCTGGTCCGCATCTTCTTCATCGGCTTTCTCAATCGCATGATGGTCTTCACCGACTGGGCATGGTCGTACTGCACCTGCCAGCTCAGCCCGTATCATTTCGAGGTTCCCGACGACGCGCGCCCGTTCGAGTAAGGTCCGGCGCCATCGTTCGATGCGTACAATGCGCCCTTCTCCATAGAACAATTCCAAAGGGAATCGCATGAGCTACATGGCCCTCAAGCATCTGCATCTCGTCGCCGTCGGCATTGGCTTGTTTCTCCTGTTGCTGCGCGGTTTCTGGATGACGACCGGCTCGG
>DATCWO010000203.1:0-4310 GCA_036566325.1 Burkholderiales bacterium
AGTCCGCCGAGCGAGTCGGGGTCGTAGAACTCCTTCAGCTTGCGAATCTTGCCGTTCTCGCCGACGCCGAAAAAGGTGGTCGCATATTCGCCTTTGCCGTCGATGCCGAGAATGGCGGTTTTTTCCTCGAAGCCGCTGCAGTAGTAGGCACTCGCAGCATGGGTCAGGTGATGCTCGACCGAATCGATTTCAACTTTTTTCGGATTGATGCCGAGTTGTTGCAGCGCCCATTCGATGTGTCCCTTGTAGCGCCGATAGCGACGATTGCCGTTGAACAGGGCGTCGATGGCGCGGTCCGGCGCATACCAATAGCGCCTGGCGTAATGCCAGCGCGCCGGTGTGGCCAATGAAATCGGCGCGTAAGGAA
This sequence comes from Burkholderiales bacterium, assembly GCA_036566325.1. Classification (GTDB taxonomy): domain Bacteria; phylum Pseudomonadota; class Gammaproteobacteria; order Burkholderiales; family SG8-39; genus ZC4RG42. The sequence continues at coordinate 368 of DATCWO010000203.1, forward strand.
TGGCCACCACATCGATATCCGACGGCTTGATACCGGCTTCGGCAATGCAGTAGCGTGCCGATTCGATCGGCATGCGGCCCTTGGCATGCTTGTCGCGCACGAAGCGTTCTTCCTCCGCAGCGGCGATGAGCTTGCCGTCGATATAGAGGGCAGCGGATGGATCATGGCTGAGGGCACCGGACAGGCCCAAAACGATCAACGACATTGGGATTCCACCTGAAGATTATTGAACACGGCTCAGGCGGGAATCGCCATGCCGCGCTGCACGGCGGGGCGCGCGCCGATCGCTTCGAACCAGCGCTGCACATTCGGGAAGCGATTGAGGTCGGTCTGCTGCCAATCGTGGCGCGAAACCCACGGGTAGGTGGCGATATCCGCAACCGAGTATTCGCCAGCCAGATACTCCACCTCGGCCAGGCGTCGGTCGAGCACGCCGTAAAGGCGATCCTTCTCCGCGGTGTAGCGCTTGATGGCATACGTCACCTTTTCCGGCGCCGCGCGCAGGAAGTGATGCACCTGCCCGAACATCGGCCCGACGCCACCCATTTGAAACATCAACCATTGCAGCGCCTCGTACTTCCCGCGCGTGTCGCGCGGCAACAGCTTGCCGGTCTTGCCGGCGAGATAAAGCAGGATCGCGCCCGATTCGAACAGCGATAGCGGCTTGCCATCAGGGCCGTCGGGATCGACGATGGCCGGAATCTTGTTGTTGGGGCTGATACGCAGGAAGTCGGCGTCGAATTGTTCATCCCGGCCGATATCGATCGGATGAACGCGATAGGGCAGACCAAGCTCTTCGAGCATGATCGATATCTTGCGTCCGTTCGGCGTCTTCCAGGTGTACAGATCAATCATCAAACACTCCATGAAGAATTTAGAGTCGTTCAGCGACTCACGTTGAACTGCCGCTGCAGTAGGGTGAGTTTCGGGCGGATGGCCGCGCCGACATGCATTTGCGGGCTGGAAGGCGTGAGGCGTTCCGCTTTTTCTCGCATGAGCACGGACTGCCGGGCCTGCTCGAACGCGTCGATGAAGGAGAACGTATGCGTCAGCGCCTCGTTGAAATAAGCTTGCCCGAAGTAGGTGTAATCGCGTCCGCTTTCACAGCCGAACGAAGTGCTTCGGGCATCCGCCGCGGTGACGACCATCGTGTCGGCATCGCGTAGCGGCTCGACGAATCCGCCCGAGTAGCAAGCGGACACCACCACCACTTTCCACTTGATGCCGGCGTCGGCCAGCATGCGTGCGAGTGCGGTCGGCGTCAGCTGCTGCAAGTTGAGCGGCGGCAGATCAAAGGCCAGTTCGTGTTGCGCGTCGCCGTGCGAAGTGATGAACAGAAACAAAATGTCCTCTGCCGGATTCATCACTTCGCCCAGGCGTTCCAGTGCGGCGCGCAGATTGGTCGCGGTCGCGATCGGCACGTCGGCCAGCGTCTGTGCATTGTTCGCCAGCACCAGCGAACGACCCGCGGTATGGAAACGCTTATCGAACAACTGACGCACCGACATGACCTCGCGCACGAAGACATCCTGCGAGGCATAAGGCGCGACACCGAGAAAATAGAGATCCTCGACGCCCGGTCGTTCCGCTTCCAGCTGATCGAGCGCTTCCTGCAACAGTTGCGGCTGCAAATGAAATAACTGCTCGTCGGCCACCGACGGGGCGGACGCATCGACCTCGGCCGATTCGTCGAGCGCGACCCACAAATCCGTGCGCGGCACGAAAAACACGAACGCGACGGTCAGGCCCAGCAACACGCCGCCGGCGTAGAACGTACGCGCCCCGCGCCAACCATCCAACACGATCAGCGCACGTAACGACAACGCAAGCGACCAGGCAATGAAGCCGTAGGCCAGCAGCAGCGTCCAGTTCGGCCGCGCCCCGAGCCATGAGCCGATGGGATCGAGCGACAGCGCCAAGCCGACGAGTTCGAACAGCGGATCGCCTGAAATCACCGCGATCGCCAGTGCCAGCAGCAACTCCCGCCGTGCCAGCAGCGTTGCAACCAGCAGGCAGGCGAACAGAATGAGCGGAACCTGGCTTAGCATGATCGGCGCCGCCGCCGTGTTGAAAACGCCCGGCCAGCCCTGCTTCACCATATCGCTCAGCAGGGCGAGGGCGAAATTGAATAGGAAAAGTGCGGCGAAGTGTCCCGCCGAAATCCGGAAATCGCCGGGCGACACCTTGAGGAAAAGGGCCAGCCGTGCGCCGGCCGCGATGTTACGCAAGAGGCCCGCAGCGAGCGGTGCTTGTGGAGACTGCATCGGAAAGGAACCGGAGGACAGGCGGCGATTCTAGCGCAGCGAGGGCTGTGCGCCCGGCAACGCCCGGCGGACGGCTTCAATGCGCGCCTCGCGCACTGCCTCGGCAATGCGATCTGGATTCGCACGCGCAATGGCGCCGGCATCGATCGTCTGGGCCGCCCGCAACGCTTGCGCCAGCCGCGTCTCGTGCTGCGCGAGGTCGACGCCACGCGCTTCCGCATCGCACTTACAGGCCTGCAGCAACTCCTGAAAACGATCGGGCCGCCGCATGGCATCAGCCTGATGCAGCAACGTGACGGCTTCGGTCGCATCGAGTTGCGCGGCACGATTCACGGTGTCGCCATAACGCGCGATCAGCGCCGCAAGATCGCGGCAATCGCTCGGTGCGCGCAACCGTTCGCCGGCTGCGCTTACGCTTTCCGGCGCGGCACTCGCCCACAGCGAGGCGTAGCGCACCGTCAATACCGCGCTGCGCGTCGCGGCGATCTCCACGGCAGCGCGTGCGCGCGCGACATCGATGTCACGCCATTCGGGCAGCACCTTGAGCAACGCGTCGCAGCTTTGCAGCGCGTCGAACATGCGCGCCGGATGATCCTCCATCAACCCCTTGGCAAACTCCTGCCACACGCGTTCGGGCACCAGCGCATCGACTTCGCCATTGCGCGCCATTTCACGCATCAGTTCGAGTGTCTCGGGCGCAACAGCAAAACCAAAACGAGCGGCGAAGCGTGCAACGCGCAATACGCGCACCGGATCCTCGACGAACGATGGGCTCACATGACGCAACACGCCGGCACGCAGGTCGGCCACACCACCGTAGGGATCGATTAACTCGCCGTCCTGCCCCTTCGCCAGCGCGTTGATGGTCAGATCGCGACGGGCAAGATCCTGCTCCAGCGTGACATCCGGTGCGGCATGGAATTGAAAGCCGGTGTAGCCGGGCGCGGTTTTGCGCTCGGTGCGCGCCAGCGCATATTCCTCTGCGGTATCGGGGTGCAGGAAAACGGGGAAATCCTTGCCGACGGGCTTGAAACCCTGTTCGATCATTTCCGCAGGCGTTGCGCCCACGACGACGTAGTCGCGGTCCTTGACCGTGCGACCGAGCAACTCGTCGCGCACGGCGCCGCCCACGGCATAAATTTTCATCGAAGCGGCCGCTCGAACTGCTCGAGCACTTCCACTTCTGCACGCGCATCGCGCTGCCATTCTTGCATGGCGGGGAGTGCGGCCATCATGTCGCAGTACTGCTGCGCCACGTCCGGCAGGGGCACGGAAAAACCGATGAAACGCCATACGACAGGCGCGTACATCGCATCCGCGATGGAAAAGCGGCCGAACAGGAACGGCCCGTTTGCGCTGTAGCGTGTGCGGCAGTCATGCCAGATCGCAAGCACGCGCTCGACATCGCGCTGCACGTCTTCCGGCCATACGCGCACCGGATAGTGCGTGCGGCAATTCATCGATAAGGCCTGACGCATCGCGCCGAAGCCCGAATGCATTTCTGCGCACACGGATCGCGCATGAGCACGTGCCGCGGACTCGATCGGCCAGCCGTTATGCTGCGGATGACGCTCGTTGAGGTATTCGAGTATCGCGAGCGAATCCCATACCGTGATGCCATCGTCGATCAACGTCGGCACCTTGCCGGCGGGGGAGTGGCGCAGGATCTCCTCCTTGGA
>DATCWO010000273.1:0-10627 GCA_036566325.1 Burkholderiales bacterium
GGCGGAGAGGGAGGGATTCGAACCCTCGATAGAGTTGCCCCTATTCCAGTTTTCGAGACTGGCCCGTTCAACCGCTCCGGCACCTCTCCGTGTCTCGTTCGCGTACTTCCGCGAAGGCGCGCATTCTACCGTAATGCGCCCGCTGCGGAAACGCTTCCGGCATCGTCGGTTGCTCAGGCGGAGCGCAGCACTTCGACCCCACCCATGTAGGGTTTGAGCGCGCCCGGCACTGTAATGCTGCCGTCGGCGTTCTGATAGTTTTCCAGAATCGCGACCAGCGTACGACCGACCGCAAGGCCGGAGCCGTTCAACGTGTGGACGAGCTCGGGCTTGCCCTTCTCATTGCGGAAGCGCGCCCGCAGACGACGCGCCTGGAACGCTTCGAAGTTCGAGCAGGAAGAAATTTCGCGATAGGTGTTCTGCGCCGGCAGCCACACTTCGATGTCGTAGGTTTTGGCGGCGGAAAAGCCCATGTCACCGGTACAGAGCGTAATCACGCGATACGGCAGTTCCAGCCGCTTGAGTATCGTCTCGGCGTGACCGGTCAGCGCTTCGAGCGCGTCATAGGATTTTTCCGGATGGACGATTTGCACCAGTTCGACCTTGTCGAATTGATGCTGGCGGATCATGCCGCGCGTGTCCTTGCCGTAGGAACCGGCTTCGCTGCGGAAACAGGGCGAATGGCAGACGAATTTGAGCGGCAACTGATCGAGCGCGACGATTTCATCGCGCACGATGTTGGTCACCGGCACTTCGGCGGTGGGGATGAGATAGAACTTCTCGTCGCCGCGCGGCACGGCAAACAGGTCTTCCTCGAACTTGGGCAACTGGCCCGTACCGTACATGCTGTCCTTGTTGACCATGTAGGGCACATACACTTCGGTGTAGCCGTGTTCACCGCCATGCACGTCGAGCATGAGTTGCGCGATGGCGCGATGCAGCCGCGCGAGCGGCCCCTTCATCAGTGCGAAGCGGCTACCGGCGATCTTGGTCGCCGTCTCGAAGTCCAGCAAGCCGAGCGCGGCACCCAGGTCGACATGATCCTTCGGCTCGAAATCGAACCGTTTCGGTTCGCCGACACGGCGCACCTCGACATTGTCGTCCGCCGACTGCCCGGCCGGCACGCTTTCATGCGGCACGTTCGGGATCACGGACAGAAATCCCTGCACGCGCGATTGCACATCGGCGAGCCGCTTCTCCAGTTCGCCGAGTCCGGCGCCAGCTTCGGTGGACTGCGCCATCAGCGCGGTCGCATCCTCGCCCTTGCCTTTCGCCTGACCGATCTGTTTGGCCAGCGCGTTGCGCTGCGCCTGCAGTTCCTGGGTGCGCGACTGGACCTGCTTGCGCTCCTCCTCCAGTGCGCGAAATGCATCCGCGTCGAATTCAAAGCCGCGATCGGCAAGGCGTTGTGCGACGCGGTCCAGATCGGTACGAAGCAGTTGTGGATCAAGCATGAGATAGGAGGCCGATTAGTTCGTGGTTTTCTTGCCGCGGTATTTGCGCTCTTGCGCATCACGCCAGCCGCGTGCGGCGGAAATGGCGATGATGACGATCGCGGGGAACACGGCGGTGCGCAGTATGCCGCCGAGATATTCGCCCTGCTCGCGCGCCGACATGGCCGCGTACATGACCGGATCGACGAGATTGACGCGTGCGAACCACATCAAAAACACGGTGAGGATCACGATGCCGATGCAGGCCAACAGTCGCGGGGCAATGACTTCCTGACCACGCATCGTGTTGGCGATCTTCGCGATTTGATAAAACACCCAATAGATGGCGAAGTCGGCTGCGAATACGCTGACCAGCACGACATCGCTGTGCGGGTTGATGTTGAACTCAGACATTCCTGACTAGTCTCCGGACTTTTTCGCCTGTTCGTCGAGGCTGCGCAGATACGCGAGTTTGTCGGCGATCTTTCCTTCCAGACCGCGGTCCGTCGGACGATACCACTGCACGGTTTTCATGCCTTCGGGGAAATAATTCTCACCGGCGGCATAGCCACCCGGTTCATCGTGCGCGTATCGATAGGCATGACCGTAACCGAGTTCCTTCATCAGCCTGGTCGGTGCATTGCGCAAATGCACCGGCACGGGCCGTGATTCGTCTTCGGCCACGAACGCACGCGCAGCATTATAAGCGACGTACATCGCATTCGATTTGGCCGCGCAGGCAAGATAGACAACCGCTTGAGCCAATGCCAGTTCGCCTTCCGGGCTGCCCAGCCGCTCGTAGGTCTCGCAGGCATCGAGCGAAAGCCGCAACGCACGCGGATCGGCCAGACCGATGTCCTCGCTCGCCATGCGTACGATGCGACGACCCAGATAAAGCGGATCGGCGCCGCCATCGAGCATGCGCACCAGCCAGTACAGCGCCGCATCGGGATTCGAGCCGCGCACCGATTTATGCAGCGCCGAGATTTGGTCGTAGAACGCATCCCCGCCCTTGTCGAAGCGGCGCAGATTGCGCGCCATGGCGTTTTCGACAAAGGCGCCGTCCACATGATCGATGCCCGCAGCTTCGGCTGCAGTACGCAGGATTTCGAGAAGATTGAGCAGTCGTCGCGCATCGCCGTCAGCCATGCCGATGATGCGGCTGCGCGCCTGCTCGTCGCAGGCCAGATGGAGCGCGCCGCTGTTGGCGCGATCGAACAACTCACCCAGTTCGTCTTCGGTGAGACTCTTGAGGATGTACACCGCGGCGCGCGACAACAACGCGCCGTTGACTTCGAAGGAAGGGTTTTCGGTCGTAGCGCCAATGAAGGTGAACAGGCCCTGCTCGACGAACGGCAGGAACGCATCCTGTTGCGCCTTGTTGAAGCGATGCACTTCATCGACGAAAAGGATGGTGCGTCGGCCGGATGAAGCAAGCACGTCCTTGGCGCGCTGCACCGCTTCGCGGATGTCCTTCACGCCGGAGAATACCGCCGACAGGGCGACGAACTCGGCATCGAAGGCATCGGCCATCAGCCGCGCGAGTGTGGTCTTGCCGACGCCGGGCGGCCCCCAGAGGATCATCGAATGCGGTTTGCCCGATTCGAAGGCGAGACGCAGCGGCTTGCCCGGCCCGAGCAGGTGACGCTGACCGACGACCTCGTCGAGCGTCTTCGGCCGCAGCAACTCGGCGAGCGGTGCCAGGGGCGCAGGCCCGGCGAACAGATCACTCACCGTGCGTCACCATCGCCGCCCTATTGTTCGCCGATCACATCCGCGCCCTTGGGCGGCGTGAACTTGAACAGGCCGGCGTCGAGCTTCGGATTGCGCTGCATATCGACAATGTGCAGCAGCGTCGTCTGACCGAAACTATCGGTGAGTTCCATCGCTGAAAGGCCCGCAGCGCTGAACCCCATGCGGATGCGCTGGAAGCTGCTTTCGGCGTCACGCGGCGTGGCGAGTACCCATTCGAGGCCGTCGCGCGCGCCTTCATCCTTCAGTTCGAAGGCCTTCATCGCATCGTTGCTGCCGGCCAGCAACGCGGCCGGCGTCGAACCGAGTGCCTGATCGAGTTTACGCACGGTGACCTGTTGCAGGTCTTCGTCATACACCCACACGCGTGTACCGTCGCCGACGATCAACTGCGTATAGGGTTTGACGTAAGTCCAGCGAAATTTGCCGGGACGCGAGAACGCCAGGGTGCCGGAAGATTCCTGCGTCACCTTGCCGCTGCGATCATGGATACGCTGGGTGAAATCGCCCTTGGCCGTATGCGTACCGGTCATGAATTGATTGAGGCGGTCGATGCCGCCCGCTGTCGCGCCGGTCGCGTACAGCAATGCCGCAAAGCCCGCGTATTGCGCCAAACGCAGCGCGCGGCGCGCGCCGGTTTTCCATCGTGTTTGAGTCATTTCAGCTTTCTGCTCTGGCGGGAACGAGAACTTCCCGGTTGCCGTTCGATTGCATCGGCGAGACCAGGCCCGCGACTTCCATCTGTTCGATCAAGCGGGCGGCGCGGTTATAGCCGATGCGCAAATGACGCTGCACCAGCGAGATCGACGGTCGGCGCGTACGCAAAACAATTTCGACCGCCTGATCGTAAAGCGGATCGGCTTCGCCGCCCCCCGCTTCGCCACCGCCGAGAAAATCGCCCGTGCCGGCCGCCGGATCGGCTGCGTCCAGCAGCCCTTCGATGTAGTCGGGCTCACCCTGCTCCTTGAGCCAGTTGACGATCTTGTGTACTTCCTCGTCTGCGACGAATGCGCCATGGACGCGCTGCGGCAGGCCGGTGCCGGGGGGCAGATAGAGCATGTCGCCCTGCCCCAGCAGCGCTTCGGCGCCCATCTGGTCAAGGATGGTGCGCGAGTCGACTTTCGACGAAACCTGGAAGGCGATCCGCGTCGGAATGTTCGCCTTGATCAGGCCGGTGATCACATCGACCGATGGCCGCTGTGTCGCGAGGATCAGGTGAATGCCGGCCGCGCGCGCTTTCTGCGCCAGGCGCGCAATCAATTCCTCGACCTTCTTGCCAACCACCATCATGAGGTCGGCCAACTCATCGATAACCACCACGATGTGCGGCAGCTTGGTCAGCGGCACCGGGTCTTCGGCGGTGAGCGCAACCGGATCGTGCAGTGTTTCGCCGCGCTTGTCCGCCTCGGCGATCTTGGTGTTGAAACCCGACAGATTGCGCACGCCCATGAAGGACATGAGCTTGTAGCGCCGCTCCATTTCGCCGACGCACCACATCAGCGCGGACGAGGCCTGTTTCATGTCGGTCACGACCGGTGCGAGCAGATGCGGGATGTCCTGATAGACGGACAGTTCCAGCATCTTGGGATCGACCATGATCAGCCGCACATCGCGCGCTTCGGCCTTGTAGAGCAGCGACAGGATCATCGCGTTGATCGCCACCGATTTGCCCGAGCCCGTCGTGCCGGCAACCAACAGGTGTGGCATGCGGGCGAGATCGGCAACGATGGGATTGCCGCCGATATCCTTGCCCAGCGCAAGCGTGAGCGGTGAACCCATGTCGTGATAAACCTTCGAGCCTAGAATTTCGCTAAGTCGCACGATCTGGCGTTTTGGATTCGGAATCTCCAGGCCCATGCACGACTTGCCGGGGATGGTCTCGACGACACGAATGCTGACCACCGACAGCGCACGCGCCAGGTCTTTCACCAGATTGACGATCTGGCTGCCCTTCACGCCGGTGGCCGGCTCGATTTCGTAGCGCGTAATCACCGGGCCGGGATACGCCGCCAGCACCTTCACCTCGACGCCGAAGTCGTTCAGCTTGCGTTCGATCAGGCGCGAGGTGAATTCGAGCGTATCGGCGCTCATGATTTCGACGTTGCGCGGCGGTTCGTCCAGCAGGCCAAGCGGCGGCAGCGGTGTATCGGGCAGATGCTGGAACAGCGGTGCCTGCTTTTCCTTGATGACGCGCTCGGATTTTGGAATTTCGACGACCGGCGTCTCGATGCGGATCGGCGCGTGATCCTCGAAGCGCTTTTTCTCCGCTTCGACCACGGCATCGCGTTTCACCGTCGCGCGCGCGCCTGCCTTGCGGTCCTGACGTCGATACCACGCCGCGATCGAACTGCTACACAACCATTCGAGACTCGCGCCGATCGCTTCCATGAACGACAGCCACGACACACCGGTAAACAGCGAAAGACCGATGGCGAACATCGCCATCAGCAACAGCGTCGCGCCGGTGAAACCAAGCGCCGCCTGCGCGAGCTGACTCAGCACCACACCCAGCATGCCGCCCGGAGCGAGCGGCAGATTCGCTTGCAGCGTGTAGAAGCGCAATGCTTCCAATCCGCAGGCGCCGAGCAGCATGAGCAGGAAACCGCCCAGCGCTACCGCGAACGGGCGACGATCGGAGATCGACGAACCGTCGAGACGGCGATAACCCCAGATGACGGTGTAGACCAGCAGTACGACCCACCACCAGGCCGACACGCCGAACAGATAAAGCAGCAGGTCCGCGAGCCAGGCGCCGACCGCGCCACCGGCGTTATGAATGCGCTCCACATCCGCGCTGTGCGACCAGCCCGGATCGCCGCGCTCGTAGCTGCCGAGGATCAGGGTCAGAAACAGCGCCACCGCGACCAGCGCGAACCAGCGGGATTCGCGCAACAGTCGCGCGATCTTGCCGGGCAGCGGTGCAGGCGGAGTGGAGGCGCGGTTCTTCACAGGCTTCGGCGACAAGGAGGACGTTCGACGCGAACCGGACAAGGCGGGACGAGACATTCTAGAGATGCTGCGGCGGGACACCAAGCAAAAGCGAATCCCGCCGCATCAGGCGCACGTCAGGCGCGGGCCTCGGACACGAGCATGGCTTCGTGCAGGTAAATCGAGCCACCGCGCACTTCGATGTGGCCGCTCGTCTGCAGATCCTTCATGACACGGCTCACCATTTCGCGCGAAGCGCCAATCATCTTGGCGATGTCCTGCTTGGGCAGCTTCTTGGTCACGACCATCTGTCCGTCGATGGTCTCGGCCATTTCCATCAGCAGGCGGGCGACACGTCCATACACGTCCATCAGCGCCAGGCTGCCGATCTTCTTGTCTGCTTCGCGCAGACGCTTCACCAGGCCGCGCATGACAGCCATGGCGATATCGAAATTCTCCTGTAAGCACTTCTTGAAGTCGGCCTTGGAAATGCTGAGCAGTTCGCACGGCTCGATGGCCGTGACGGTCGCCGAACGGGGCGACTCGTCGATCAATCCCATTTCACCGAAGAAATCACCTTGGGCAAGGATGGCAAGAATCACCTCGCGGCCCTCATCGTCGCTCATCATGACTTTCAAACGGCCCGAGATGACGATGTACAGCGCGTCGGTAGGATCGCCGGCGGAGATGATGGTCGTGCTGCGCGGAAAGGCCTTTCGACCCACGACCCTGGTCAATAACGCAAGCTGACCTTCAGGCAAGCCTGCGAACAAGGGTACGTTGCGTAGCAGAAGTGTAGAGACACTGGCTGGTCCGGCCATCGGTTTCCTCCCCCTCTATATAAAGTTGTACAGCTACAGCGCGGGAAATAGTAGCAGATTGCACTCACCACGCGTCGCGCTCTTCACCTGCGGCCTCTTCGCAATGAAGTCCGCCTTGACTGCGCAGTTATAATTTCAATTCTCGCCACCATCATGCCTCAATGCCAACGTCATGTCGAACAAGTCTGTGAAGCATAGCCGCCTGCTCATTCTCGGTTCCGGTCCCGCCGGCTACTCCGCTGCGGTCTATGCCGCGCGCGCCAACCTCAAGCCGACTCTGGTGACCGGCCTCGCCCAGGGAGGCCAACTCATGACTACCACTGACGTGGACAACTGGCCGGCCGATGACGCAGGCGTACAGGGGCCGGAGTTGATGGAGCGCTTCCGGAAGCACGCCGAGCGTTTCGAGACGGAACTGATCATCGATCACATTCATACCGTTCACCTACGTGAGCGGCCGTTTCGCCTGGAAGGCGACAGCGCTACATACACTTGCGACGCGCTGATCATCGCCACAGGCGCCTCGGCGCGCTACCTCGGCCTGCCTTCGGAAGAACAGTTCATGGGCCGCGGCGTGTCCGCCTGCGCCACTTGCGACGGCTTTTTCTATCGCGGACAGGACGTCGCTGTCGTCGGCGGCGGGAACACCGCGGTCGAAGAAGCACTCTATCTGTCGAACATCGCCAAACATGTGACGGTGGTGCATCGACGCGACAAGTTCCGCGCGGAGAAGATCCTGCAGCAGAAACTGCTGGAGAAGCCGAACGTGACGATCGAATGGAATCACACGCTCGACGCCGTGCTGGGCGACGATGCGGGAGTCACCGGCGTGCGCATCAAGAATGTGGAAAGTGGTGCGGCCAAGGAAATACCCGTGCATGGTGTCTTCATCGCAATCGGTCATACGCCCAACACCGCCATCTTCGAAGGCCAGCTCGACATGGAAGGCGGCTATATCATCACCAGAGGCGGTCGTCACGGCATGGCCACCGCCACCAGCGTCCCGGGCGTATTCGCCGCCGGCGATGTGCAGGATTACATCTATCGTCAGGCGGTGACGAGCGCGGGAACGGGTTGCATGGCTGCGCTGGACGCCGAGAAATACCTGGACGGTCTGGAAGCGAAGGCGGCCTAGCAAAGACCGCCGCGTGCGGTCGCGAAAGGCAAACGATGGGCAAGAGCGACCCCGACGACGAGCTTGATCTGTTTCGCGCAGCGGTGCGCGACGCAGTGCCCCTGCGCGTGGAGCCGCGCCATCGCGTCACTGCGCGCAAGCCGCCTGCCGTGCCGGTGCAGTCGCTGCTCGATGAGCATGAAGCACTGCAGGAGTCGATGTTCCCGGAGTTGGACGACGAGCTTCACGAAACCGGCGAAGACGAGAGTTATCTTGCCAAGGGAATCGGTCGCGACGTATTGCGCAAGCTGCGCCGCGGCGCATGGCGCGTACAACGCGAGCTCGATCTGCATGGCCTGACCAAAGCGGAAGCGAGCACGGAGCTGGCCGCGTTTATGCGCGAGTGCGCGCGAAACAACTGGCGTTGTGTGCGCATCGTGCATGGGAAGGGGCTGGGGTCGAAGAACCGCGAACCGGTCCTCAAGGGACGGGTGCGCGCCTGGCTGGCGCGGCGGGACGAAGTGCTGGCTTATTGCGAACCGCCACCCGCGCAAGGCGGCAGCGGCGCAATCCTGGTGTTGTTGAAGGGGTAGTGGCGAGCAGTCCGTTGAGACGCGATCGCCGATCGAAGGGGCTCCGGTCAGGCTCTAGTTGCGCGAATCTCGAAGATCAACGCATTAGCGGCTCTGTTCGATTTTGCCCCCGCTCGCCCAACTGCGCAGGCTCGCGACCGCCGCAGTCTCTCAAGCTAGATGGCCGCTTCGTTGGTTTCGCCCGTGCGAATGCGCACGACCTGCTCGACGCTGGTAACGAAAATCTTGCCATCGCCGATCTTGCCGGTACGGGCGGCCTTGATGATCGCCTCGATCGCGGGATCGAGCATTTCATCCGTCACCACGACTTCGATCTTCACCTTCGGCAGAAAGTCGACGACATACTCCGCGCCGCGATAGAGTTCGGTATGTCCTTTCTGACGACCGAAACCTTTGACTTCGGTGACCGTCAATCCGGTAACGCCGACTTCGGCCAGCGCTTCTCGTACTTCGTCCAGCTTGAACGGCTTGACCACCGCTTCGATCTTTTTCATTGAGTCCTCGCTATGAAGCGTTTGCTGTCCCAGTATAAACAACAAGACCGACCACGCCAAAAAATGCCGCATGCGCACCGCCGCTAAGCCGTTGCCGTCGCAACTCGACATACGCGTGCTCGACAGCCTGAGCGGCGTCCCCGCGGCAGACTGGGACCGGCTCGCGGGCCGGCAACCCTTTCTGCGCCACGCCTTCCTGCACGCCTTGCATGAAACCGGCTGCGCGTCAGGCAAGACGGGCTGGATGCCGCAGTATCTGAGCGCGTGGCGCGATAAGGAACTGGTCGCCGCGCTGCCGCTGTATCTCAAGACACACTCTTACGGCGAGTACGTGTTTGACTGGGCGTGGGCGGACGCCTACGAGCGTTGTGGCCTGGCTTACTACCCCAAGCTCCTCTCCGCCATTCCGTTCTCGCCCGTCACCGGACCGCGCTTGATCGGCACGGATCCCGAAGCGCGCGCCGAACTGCGACGCGCCGCGTTGCAACTGGCCGAACAGGTTTCGTCATTCCACGTGCTGTTCCCGGACACTGCCGAGGCGCGAGCGTGGCACGACGCCGGCTGCCTCATGCGGCGCGGCGTGCAGTTTCACTGGCGCAACGAGGGCTACGAGAATTTCGACGCTTTCCTCGGCACGCTGAGCCGGGCGAAGCGCAAGAACATCCGACAGGAACGTCGCCGCGTCGCCAATGCGGGCATCACGTTCGAGCGAAAGACAGGCGACCGAATCAGTGGCGAGGACTGGCGCTTCTACACGCGCTGCTACAACCATACCTATCGCGCGCACCATTCGACGCCCTATCTCAATCTCGCCTTTTTCGAACGATTGAGCGACACGCTGCCGGAAAACGTGCTGATGGTGATCGCACAACGCGATGGCCGGCCCATCGCCGCGGCACTCGATCTCTATACGGACGAGGCGCTGTACGGGCGCTACTGGGGCGCGTTGGAATCCATTCCCGGGCTGCATTTCGAGACCTGCTATTACCAGGCGCTGGAGTTCTGCATCGAGCGCGGCATTGCACTGTTCGAAGGCGGCGCGCAGGGCGAACACAAGCTGGCGCGCGGCTTCCTGCCGGTGGAAACCTGGTCGGCGCACTGGCTGCGCCACCCGCAATTCAACGATGCGGTGGAGCGTTTTCTGGCGCGCGAAATGATGGGGATGGAAAGTTACATCGACGAACTGAACGAACGCTCACCGTACAAGCACGGTCGAGTGTCGTGAGCGTGAGCAGAACGTCAAAACAACAGAGCGGATTGCCGCGCGCGCACTATAAAGACGGTCGAGAGTGGAGCTGTCAGACGCACTCTCGCCTCTGGACGCTCCACTCTCGACTGAAATCTTAGAACGCCGGTTTCTTGCGCGCGCGCTGGTAGGTTTCGACGCCGTCCATGATGTCCTTCTTCGCCTCGTCGGGCCCGAACCAGCCCATCACTTTCACCCATTTGCCCTCTTCGAGATCCTTGTAATGCTGGAAGAAGTGGCAGATGT
>DATCWO010000015.1:0-3766 GCA_036566325.1 Burkholderiales bacterium
GTCGCTGCGCGTGCGGAAGACATGGCCGAGCGCGGTCAGTTCGGCGATCAGCGGCCGGTAGTTGTAGATCTCGCCGTTGTAGACCACCGCGACGGTTTCATCTTCGTTGTAAATCGGCTGCCGCCCGGCGGACAGATCGATGATCGACAGTCGTCGATGACCCAGTCCGAGCCCCGGCTCCACATGTGTCCCGCCCTGATCCGGCCCGCGGTGCAACTGCGACTCGTTCATGCGATGCAGCACGGAACGCGCGATGTCGCGCTTTCCGCGTGTATCGAAGATGCCGACGAGGCCGCACATGATCAGGTTGCTCCTTAAGTGGTTTTCAGGCCGACACGGCCGGTCGCGCGCCCGCCGAGCAAGCTCGTATAGAGCGCTTCGTAGCGGTGCGCCATGTAGTCAAGACTGAATTTTCGTTCCACGCGCGCACGTCCTGCGCGGCCGTGCTCGTGCGCGAGTTCCGGCAGTGCGTAATAGCCGTTCATGGCGGCCATCAACGCAACAGCATCGCCGGATGAAATTAATGTGCCCGTCAACTGATCGACGACAAGTTCCGGATTGCCGCCGACCTGCGTGGCAATGATCGGGAGTCCGCAAGCCATGGCTTCGAGAATGGTGTTGGAGATTCCCTCGGCCAGCGACGGCAATACAAAACAATCCATGCCGCGCATGAGTTCGGGCACATCGCGACGCTCACCGGTGAACCAGGCGTACTCGGCGGCGTTGCATGTGCGCAGCATCTGCTCGGCTTCGTCCCGCAACGGACCATCGCCCACGAGGATGAGGCGCATCCGCGCCTTCGCATCCGGCACGGTTTCGAGCGCACGCAGAAATGCCTGCACCAAAGTGAGTTGATCTTTCACCGCGTGCATGCGTCCCACGGTACCGACGACCCATAGTTCCGGATCGTTGAACGGCGAGCCGTCGATCGGCGCGCGACCCTGCGGCGCCGGGTGGAAGCGCGTCGTATCGACGCCGTTGTAGATCTGCGCCACACGATAGGGCGCAATGCCGACACGATCGACAAGGTAGTGTTCCAGATCGCACGACAACGCAACGTAGCGATGCACAAAAGGGCTGAAGGCGCGTCGCAGCCAGCGATACCTGGCGCTTGAACCATCGAGGTCCGCGACATCGCGGCCATGTTCGCTGTGAATGCGCACCGGCACACCGGCGAACGCGGCGGGCACCGCCGCTTCGAGCGCCGACAGATTGCGCGTATGCACCACTGCCGGCCGCAGTTTTCGAAACAGACGAATCAGTGCCGGATAAAGACGCGTCGCGTGACCGGATGGTTTGTTCAACGCGATGTACTGCACATCGTCGCGCTCGATGCGATCCTTGAAATCGGTAATCTCGGTCATCGCCACAATCGCATGGCGAAATTGGCTCTTCGGCATGCGATTGATCAGATTGACCACGCCGTTTTCCAACCCGCCGACGGCAAAGCGATGCAGCACATGCACGACCAGCGGACGCGTATCGGCGGAGATCGGGAGGGCCGGGTTCATGGCGTCTGCGCGTGCGCGCGCTGCAAGGTCGCGACAAGCTGGGGGGATATTTCGGCGAGGAAATCCGTTAGGCGCGGATCGGCGGGATCGGCCGTATCGCGCTTGCGCGTATAAAGCACGATGGCAGCCGAGTCATCGCCCTGTTGCGTCAGCTTGGCCCAGGCGAGATAGGCCTTGGCTGCGTAGGCGCTGGCGGTCATGTGCCCGCCGATCCAATACCAGCGCCACGCCACCACGCGCTCGCGCGGATGAACGAATTCCGTGCGCACGGCGCTCACGCTGTCGGTGCCGATCGCAAGCGGAATGCGCCGCGTGCTGATCAACCGCCACTGCCGATCCGCACTTTCAAGCAGATCGCTCTCGCCGCTCACTGCCTCGGACTTTTGGGTCTGATCGCGGTAGTACGCAACGAGCAACGCGACCTCGGCATCGCCGTTTCGAAACGCCTGATGCAAAGCCGCGCTCGGCGCATCGAACGCCGGCACCCATTCGATCGACGTCTGCGCCGTCGCGGCCCAGTCAGCGGTCGATGTGAGCGGCTGCAACGCAAGATTGCTTTGCTCGGCCGGTGCGTTGAGCGCGTAGGCGGCCGGCTTCCATAGGCCGATCAGCACCGCTGTTGCAACGATTACGGCGGCGCCGTAGCGCGACACACCGCGCCCGCTTTCGACCGCAGGCACCGGTTTGCGGACAGGCGGCGTGTCATCCAGATCCTCGCGCCATTTCGCACCGACCCAGAACATGATCAGCATCACCACGCCGAAGAACACCCAGCCGTAAATCAGATGATCCACGCCGGTGGCAAGCCGGTTGTCGCTCAGGTGGCCGAGCATGACGATGAGGTAGGCGCGCAGCCAGTTCGCAATCAGCGGTACGACAATGGAAACGCCGACGAACAGCAGCCGCCGCCTGGGCGAGCGATAGGTCAGATAAGCGTACAGCGCGCCGACCATGACCGACGCGATCAGATAACGCAGACCACTGCACGCTTCGACCACCGACCATGCGCCGCTGGGGAGGTAAAACATCATCCCCTCGCGGTACACCGGCACGCCGCTCAGACGCACCGCGGCGACGGTGAAGTCTGCCGTCATCTGCATCAGCCACGGCAACATGAAACTGCCGAAGGGCACGGCGAAAAACAGGAACGCGAGCGGAAAGGCGAGTGCGCGCACCGCCGCGACACCGAGCACCGCACACACCGCGAGCGCCACCATCGCCACCATGGCGAACTGCGACACGCCGATCGTCGCGGAAAGATCGCCAAGCATCCAGACGAAACCGGCAAGCGCCAGACCAATCAGCGCGGGGGCATACGGACGCACGACGACCGCGTCGAGGCGTTCGCGGTCGCGCCAAACCAGATAACCGAATATCGGCAGCACCAGCAAGCCGTGAGCGAAGGTTTCCGTCCGCCACCACGTCGTCGCCATGGAATGGAAGGTTTCCCAGTGCCAGGCGAAGACGGCGATGAGACAGAGCGCGACGATCGATATCAAACCCGCTCGCCTGGGCCGCAGCGCGAGCGACAGTTGCGCTTCGATCTGCCGCTCAGCATGCATGGCGCGCTCCACGACGGTTGGCGGGCAGGTTGTTCATGTCGTTCATCCCAGCCCGCGCACCAGATACGGGCCGAGCGCGCTGGCGATCGGCGTCGGCAATCGCCGCCACAGTGCGATCAAGGCGCGATACTTCGGATTGTTGGGGTTGTGCTGCGGCACCTCTTCGCGCCGATAGAGGCGGTATTCGTAAAACAGCGGCGTCGGCTCGAAGCCCCAGTTCTTCTTGAAATCGAACGAGCCGCTGCCGCGCTTGCTGCGGCCGTAATCGAACACCCGACAGCCGCGCTCGCAGGCGCGTCGCATCAGTTCCCAGTACTTGAAGTCATTGGCGGCCAGGATGCGCGCGCGCACATCGTCGCCGGCGTAATAGGGCAACACCTCGTCCCGGAAATAAAACGACAGCACGCTCGACAGTGGCACGCCGTGCGGGTCCGTGACGGTCAACACTTCGCAGTCGTCGCCGAACACGCGCTGCAGGGTTTCGAAATATCTGCGCGACAGCGCCGGCGTGCCATGCCGTCTGACGTTGTCCGCATACAGGCGAAAAAAACGATCGATCGACGGATCGACGTGACTTACGAGCCCGTGGCGGATGCCCTTGCGCACCATCGCGCGTTGCTTGCGCGGAACGGCGCGCAGGTTGGCTTCCACGTCGGGAACGATGTCCTTGCGGAAGGTGACGTAGAGCTCCTG
>DATCWO010000316.1:0-4101 GCA_036566325.1 Burkholderiales bacterium
CGCGTTGCCGAAGCGGGACAGCATGTGCTCGGCGAGTTGCGCGTCATCACACCGCCGCAGGCGTTCCCTTTGCAGAAACTGCGTGTGCCGAACATTGTTGCACCGCGCGTGGCGTTGATCGGCGACGCCGCGCATGTGGTACATCCGTTGGCGGGGCAGGGCGTGAACCTCGGCTTCGGCGACGCGGAAGCGCTGGCGCGGCATATTACCGAGCGGGAGTCGTATCGTTCGTGCGGCGACATGAGCGTGCTGCGTCGCTATGAGCGCGCGCGTGCAGAGCCGGTTGCCGCGATGCGAGTGGTGACGCACACATTGCAGCGCCTGTTCGCGGCGCACAGTCCGGCACTCTCATTCATCCGCAATCGCGGTCTGATTTATGCCGATCGCGCGAGCGTGCTTAAAAGCCTGCTTGTGCGCCAGGCGCTCGGTTGATCCTTATTCGAAAGGTTGTCATGTTGCGCAGTCTTCTTTGTACGTTGTTGCTCGCGCTGTGTTTCCCGGCCCATGCCGATGAAACATCCATTAAGAAATCCATCGAGGCGCGCATGCCGGGCGCCAAGGTGGAGAGCGTCAGCAAGACGCCCTATCTTGGGCTGTACGAGGTGCAGGTCGGTACCGAAATCCTGTATACCGACGCCGACGCGGAATACGTCTTTGTCGGCAGCGTGCACGATGGACAGACGCTGGAAAATCTCACCGAAGCACGGCTGCGCGCGCTAAACAAAATCAAATTCGACGATCTGCCGCTTGATCAGGCGTTCAAGCTCGTGAACGGCAAGGGCACTCGCAAGTTGGCTTATTTCACC
This sequence comes from Burkholderiales bacterium, assembly GCA_036566325.1. Classification (GTDB taxonomy): domain Bacteria; phylum Pseudomonadota; class Gammaproteobacteria; order Burkholderiales; family SG8-39; genus ZC4RG42. Next base: position 807 of record DATCWO010000316.1, read on the forward strand.
GACCCGAACTGTCCTTATTGCAAGCGCATGGACCACGAGTTGGCAAAAGTGCCCGATTTGACGGTCTATGTGTTCCTCTATCCGATCCTGTCGCCCGATTCGATGGCCAAGGCGCAATCGGTTTGGTGCTCGGCCGATCGCGGTAAAGCCTGGTCGGCGATGATGATGGAGGGCAAATCACCGACGGCCAAGGGCAGTTGCGACACGCCGATTCAAAGGAACCTGCAGCTTGGCAAGAAATTGCGTGTGAACGGTACGCCGGCGCTGTTCTTCCAGAATGGCGAGCGCGTCTCAGGCGCCATCACTGCTGAAGAAGTCGGCAAACTGCTGGCGCAGTCCGCAGCCAAGTAGAAGTAGCTTACTTCGCCGCCGGCGGCACGGCGTAGTCGGCCGGCAGCAATACCCACATGCGTCCTTGCTGGCGCATGCGGCCCGCTTCGGCGCCCGCCGCGGCGCCGAAACCCCAGAAGAAATCCGCCCGCACGACACCACGAATCGCACCGCCCGTGTCCTGCGCCATCATCAGGCGCTTGAGCGGCTCACTCGAGTTCGGTCGTGTGGTGGCAAGAAAAACCGGCGCGCCGAGTGGTACGTAACGCGGGTCGACAGCAATCGAGCGTTCCGGCGTGAGCGGTACGCCGAGTGCGCCCAGAGGCCCGCCGTCGCGGTGCGGCAATTCCCGAAAAAAAACGTAGCTGGGATTTTGATTGAGCAGTTCGGGCAGCTTGCCCGGATGTTTGCGCGCCCAGCGCTGTATGCCTTGCATGGAGGCTTCATGCAGCGGCATCTCGCCGCGCTCCACCAGTAATCGGCCGATGGATTGATAGGGGTGACCGTTCTGATCGGCATACCCGACGCGCACCATCTCGCCGCTTTCCGTCCGAACGCGGCCGGAGCCCTGGATTTGCAGAAAGAACGCTTCCACTGCGTCATCCACCCAGACGATTTCCTTGCCGGTCACCGGCGCGACGCCTTGCTCGATTTCCTTGCGGCTGTAGTAGGGCACGACCTTGCGTCCCTCGATGCGGCCGCGTAAACGCATGTTCTTGGTGTCGGGCGCGACGGAGGACAGGTCGATGACGAGCAGATCGTCAGGCGGTGCGTAGAGCGGATAGTTGTAGGGCGCGCGACGCGTGCGACTGCCGCGCAGCAGCGGCTCGTAATAACCGGTGATCATGCCGCTTGCGTTGCCGTCCGGGTTGGTCAGTTGATACGGCTTGAAACGCGCCTCGAAGAAAGCGCGGATTGCCGGCGGCTCGGCATTGAGTTGGCGCGCTTCGCTGCACACATTGCGCCACTCGGCGCGGGCATTGAGGCCGTCGCAACTGCCGAGAAACGCACTCCACGCCTGATCCACCGCATCCTCGGTCCAGCCGTCGATCTCACCGAACGTGACCGGCGACAGCGGTGGCGCCTTCGGCGCTTCCACAATCGGCGCCGGACATACCGGGCAGACCGGGCAGGGCGTCGTCGCCGGACAAGCTGCCTCAGCGGTCTTGTCGGGCGCTTGCGTGGCACAACCGACGACCAGTGCGGCGACGGAAATAAGCGTCACTGCGTGCGTTATGATCGCTCGCGGTACGGTGGGAATATTTGAGAGAAACGAATCGATGGATAGCGGCATCTGGATCATTGTTGTGGAAGTGGTGCTCGTGCTCGGGATGGTGGCGTTGATCGTTTGGTGGACGCTACCCAAGCGCGACAAGCGCGATGACGAGCAACACTAGGAAGGTGCGGCACTACGTTACGACCGGCAATATCAGTGCAGCACGCGCGGAATCGATAGCGTGAATTCTGGGATGGGGGCGTCGAAGCGGGTGCCGTCCGCAGCCATCATCTGGTAACTCCCGCGCATGGTGCCGACCGGCGTGGCGATCGATGCGCCGCTGGTGTACTGGAAGCTTTGCCCCGGATCCAGTTTCGGCTGCTCGCCGATCACACCCAGGCCACGCACTTCCTGCACGTCATGATTGCCGTCGGTGATGAGCCAGTGGCGGCTGATGAGTTGCGCAGCGATCGTGCCGGTATTGCGTATCGTGATGGTGTAAGCGAAGACGTATCGATCCGCCTGCTCGTCGGATTGATCGGGCAGATAGTGCGTGTGCACGTCGATGTTGAGTTCGTATTTGGATTCCACCCGTCTATTGCACAACAATTCCGCGAGCCGCACAACTCGCCAATGCGGTAAGCGCTCTGGAGTGCGCTGATCCAGTCGGTGACGGCACGCGGGTTAGAATCGGGTTCGCCCGTTTCCGCGCACCCATCATGCCCTCTGCCCGCTACCGCATTGCTCCCAGCATTCTTTCCGCCGATTTCGCTCGTCTGGGCGAGGAGGTCAAGGCCGTCGTGGCCGCCGGCGCCGATTTCATCCATTTCGATGTAATGGACAACCACTATGTGCCCAACCTCACCATCGGACCGATGGTGTGTGAGGCGATCCGGCCATTGACGCAAGCAACCATCGATGTTCACCTGATGGTCAAGCCGGTCGATCGGATCATTCCCGATTTCGCCAAGGCGGGCGCCAACATCATCAGCTTCCATCCGGAGGCGAGCGAGCACGTCGATCGGACGATCGGCCTAATCAAGGATTCGGGCTGCAAGGCCGGGCTGGTATTCAATCCCGCCACGCCGCTGAACTGGCTCGATCACACGCTGCGGTCCATCGATCTGGTGCTGATCATGTCGGTCAACCCCGGCTTCGGCGGGCAGCGCTTCATTCCGGAAGCGCTCAATAAACTGCGCGAGGTGCGCCGCCGCATCGAAGACAGCGGTCGCGATGTGCTGCTCGAAGTCGATGGCGGCGTGAAAGTGGACAACATCGCCGAAATCGCGCGTGCCGGGGCGTGCACCTTTGTCGCGGGCTCCGCCATCTTCAACACATCCGATTACAAGGCCACCATCGACGCCATGCGCGCGCAACTGGCGAGCGCGGCATGAGCCGGCGGTTCAATGCGGCGCTGTTCGATCTCGACGGCACGCTACTCGACACGGTGATCGATATCTCGCGCGCGGCCAACCGCATGCTCGAAACGCTGGGCCGGCCGGCGGTGTCGACCGAAGACATCGGCCGCTATATCGGCAAGGGCATTCCGGTACTCGTGCATCGCGTGCTGACCGGCGATTTGAACGGTAAGGCCGATGTGGCGTTGTTCGAACGCGCCCTGGGATTGTTCGAAAGCGCGTATGCCGAGGAGTCGGGGCAGGCTGCACTGTTGTATCCGAACGTGATCGAAGGGCTGCGGCGGTTGCAGCGGGCGGACATCCGGCTGGCCTGCGTCACTAACAAGGCGAG
>DATCWO010000318.1:0-5156 GCA_036566325.1 Burkholderiales bacterium
GCGCCGGTTACGACCCCCACGGCGCCGTGTCGGTATGGGAGAAGATGCTCAAGACGGGGGGCAACGGGCCGCCCGAATTTCTATCCACCCATCCTTCGCCCGAGAATCGGCTGAAGCGGCTCGGAACCATTGCGGACGGCCTGATGCCGCTTTATCGCCAAGCCAGTAAGTAGCTATAGCGGTCGGTTTGTCATGCGATCGGGGGGAGCCGGCCGAGGCGGAATAGCGGGGCATCCAGGGGTATAATTTCAGACCCTTTTCCAGCATCTGTTTTGCTACCCGGCTACCAAAATGGGCTCCCAAACGCTGTACGACAAACTCTGGGCCAGTCATACCGTGCATGTCGAAGACGACGGCACGACGCTGCTCTATATCGATCGTCAACTCCTGCACGAAGTGACCAGTCCGCAGGCCTTCGAGGGGCTGCGTCTGGCTACGCGCAAACCATGGCGCATCAGTGCGAATCTGGCGACTGCGGACCACAACGTGCCGACTACGGATCGATCGGAAGGCATTGCGGACCCGGTTTCGCGCAAGCAGGTCGAAACCCTGGACAAGAACTGTGCTGAATTCGGCATCGTCAAATTCGGCATGAACGACCGGCGGCAGGGCATCGTCCATGTGATCGGTCCCGAGCAGGGCGCGACGTTGCCCGGCATGACGGTGGTGTGCGGCGACAGCCATACCAGCACCCACGGCGCGTTCGCCTGTCTTGCGCATGGCATCGGCACCTCCGAAGTCGAACACGTCCTGGCCACGCAATGTCTGCTGGCGAAAAAATCGAAAAACATGCTGGTCTGGTTCGACGGCGCACTGCCCCGCGGCGTAACTGCCAAGGACATGGTGCTCGCTCTGATCGGCGAAATCGGCACGGCCGGCGGCACAGGCTACGCCATCGAATACGGCGGTCCGGCAGTGCGAGCGCTGTCGATGGAAGGCCGCATGACCCTGTGCAATATGGCCATCGAAGGTGGCGCGCGCAGCGGCATGGTGGGCGCGGACGAAACGACGTTCCAATATCTCAAGGGGCGCCCTTACGCGCCGAGCGGCGCGGACTGGGATCGTGCGGTCGAGTACTGGCGTACCTTGCACAGCGACCCTGGTGCGCACTTCGATCGCGTGGTGAAAATCGACGTTACGCGAATTAAGCCGCAAGTGACCTGGGGCACATCGCCCGAAATGGTAACGACCATCGACGGTCGTGTGCCCGATCCGGATAAGGAAAAGGATCCGATCAGGCGCGAAGGCATCGAGCGCGCGCTGGCCTACATGGGTCTCGAACCGAACATGCCGATGACCGACATCAAGGTCGACAAAATTTTCATCGGCTCCTGCACCAATTCGCGCATCGAGGATTTGCGCGCGGCGGCCGCGATTGTGCATGGCCGCCAGCTTGCGGCGAACATCAAACTGGCAATGGTTGTCCCGGGCTCCGGCTTGGTGAAACTGCAGGCCGAGCAGGAAGGGCTGGATCGCATCTTCAGAGACGCCGGCTTCGAATGGCGCGAGCCGGGCTGTTCGATGTGCCTCGGCATGAATGCGGATCAATTGGAGCCCGGCGAGCGTTGCGCTTCGACATCGAACCGCAACTTCGAAGGGCGCCAGGGCGCCGGAGGACGCACCCATCTAGTGAGTCCGGAGATGGCCGCCGCTGCCGCCGTCGAGGGGCATTTTGTCGATGTACGCCGCTGGCGGTGAGCGAGCGGCAGCGTTCATAAAACGATTTCAACTGGTTCAGGGAGTTCACGATGCGAAAGAAAATGCGGGGCTTGATTGCGCTTTCCGCCCTGATCGCCTTCATCGCCGGTTGCAATACCGTTGAGGGTTTTGGGCGCGACCTCGGCAAATTGGGCGACAAAATCGAGCACAAGGCCGAGCAAAAGCGGAGTTATTGAGAGACAGGCAGTATGGATAAATTCACCGTACATCAAGGACTGGTTGCGCCGCTGGATCGCGCCAACGTCGACACCGACGCGATCATCCCCAAGCAGTTTCTGAAATCCATCAAGCGCACCGGCTTCGGGCCGAATCTGTTCGACGGTTGGCGCTACCTGGATACCGGTCAGCCGGATCAGGACAACAGTCGGCGGCCGCTCAATCCCGATTTCGTGCTGAACCAGCCGCGCTATCGCGGCGCGTCCATCCTGCTCGCGCGCGAAAATTTCGGCTGCGGCAGTTCGCGCGAACATGCCCCATGGGCGCTGGTCGACTACGGTTTTCGCGCCGTTATCGCACCTTCCTTCGCCGAGATTTTTTTTAACAACTCGTTCAAGAACGGCTTGTTGCCGATCGTATTGAGCGAGCGGCAGGTGGACGAGTTGTTTGCCGATACGCTCGCCTTTCCCGGTTTCGAACTCGTGATCGATCTTGCTGCGCAGAAGGTGACGTTTCCCAATGGCGCGAAAGCCTTTAGTTTCGACATCGATCCGTTCCGCAAGTATTGCCTGTTGAACGGTCTCGACGATATCGGCTTGACGCTGCAGCACGCCGACAAGATCAAAACATTCGAAGAACAACGCCGGGCGCAGCAGCCCTGGCTGTTCGCATAACTCGCTGTACAGGAAACAAGAAGCATGAAAATTGCGGTTCTGCCCGGCGACGGGATCGGCAAGGAAATCGTTGCGCAGGCGATGAAGGTGTTACGAGCGCTCGATCTACGCCTGGAATTCGAAGAGGCGCCGGTAGGCGGCGCGGGTTATGAGGCGGCCGGCGATCCGCTGCCTGAAGCGACGCTCAAGCTTGCCAAGGAAGCCGACGCGATTCTGTTCGGTGCTATCGGCGATCCGCGCTACGACAAATTGGAACGCGCGAAACGTCCGGAGCAGTCGATTCTGCGTTTGCGTCAGGCGCTGCAACTGTTCGCCAACCTGCGTCCGGCGACCATGCATGCCGAACTGGTGAGCAGTTCGACGCTGCGGCCGGAAGTCGTGTCGGGCCTCGATCTGTTGATCGTGCGTGAACTGACCGGCGATATTTATTTTGGTCAGCCGCGCGGCATTCGAACCGTCGAGGGCGAGCGCGAAGGTTTCGACACCATGCACTATCGCGAGTCGGAGATCGCGCGCATCGCCCATGTCGGTTTCAAGGCGGCGCGCAAACGCGGTCATCGCCTATGTTCGGTCGACAAGGCCAACGTGCTCGAGACTTCTCAGCTTTGGCGTGAAGTCGTTACCACGATCGGCAAGGACTATCCGGACGTCGAGTTGTCGCACATGTACGTGGACAATGCAGCGATGCAACTGGTGCGCAACCCCAAGCAGTTCGATGTCATCGTTACCGGAAACCTGTTCGGTGACATCCTGTCCGATGAGGCGTCGATGCTCGGCGGTTCCATCGGCATGCTGGCCTCCGCTTCGCTGGACGCAAACGGCAAGGGCCTGTATGAGCCGATCCACGGATCGGCGCCCGATATCGCGGGCCGAAACATCGCCAATCCGCTGGCGACCATTCTTTCGGCCGCGATGATGTTGCGTTACAGCCTGAATCAGGACACGGTGGCTGCGCGGATCGAAGAGGCGGTGCAGAAAGTTCTTGCGCGGGGACTGCGAACGGTCGACATTTATGAGCCGGGCACAACAAAAATCGGCACGAATGAAATGGGCGACGCCGTTGTGGCAGCGTTGGCTTAGAGCGCTACGGCAACTCCCGCGTAGGCGCCGGGGTATATCAACAAGGATGCGCCCTTGTTGGTGCGAAGGGAATTCTGAACTTCTGGTCGAAGTGAAGCTGTTTAAATCGGCAATGGAGTGGCGGTAATGAGAAAAGTGGGTCTGGTAGGTTGGCGCGGAATGGTGGGCTCGGTGCTCATGCAACGCATGCAGGAAGAATGCGATTTCGATCACATCGACGCCGTGTTCTTCACCACGTCGAATGTCGGCGGCAAGGGACCGGCCATCGGCGGCAAGGATGCTGCACCGCTCAAGGATGCACGTTCCGTCGATGAGTTGAAGGCGATGGACATCATCATCACCTGCCAGGGTGGCGACTACACCAACGAAGTGTTCCCGAAACTGCGCGCGGCTGGCTGGAACGGTTACTGGATTGACGCAGCTTCCGCGCTACGCATGGAAGACGACGCAGTCATCATTCTGGACCCGGTCAACCTCGATGTGATCGACACCGCGTTGCAGAAGGGCGTGAAGAACTACATTGGCGGCAACTGCACCAACTCGATTCTACTGATGGGTGTGGGCGGCCTGTTGCGCGAAGGTTTGGTGGACTGGATCAGTTCCATGACTTATCAGGCCGCTTCCGGTGGTGGCGCCAACCACATGCGCGAATTGCTGGCCGGCATGGGCGTCATCCACGCGGCAGTGGCCGATGAACTCGCGACGCCGGCCTCGGCCATTCTGGATATCGATCGTAAAGTGGCTCAAACGATCCGCGAAGACGTGCCGCATGAATTCTTCCCGGCGCCGCTGGCAGGTGGTCTCATCCCCTGGATCGACAAGCAGCTTGAGAACGGTCAGTCCAAAGAGGAGTGGAAAGGCCAGGCCGAGGTCAACAAGATACTCGGCAACAATAAGCCCGTTCCGGTGGATGGCATATGCGTGCGTATCGGCGCGATGCGTTGTCACAGCCTCGCGCTTACGCTGAAGCTCAACAGGGATCTGCCGTTGGAAGAGATCGAAAGCATCATCAAAGCGGGCAATCCGTGGGTGAAATGGGTGCCAAACGACCGGAACCTCACCGAAAAGGAATTGACCCCCGCAGCCATTACCGGCGGCCTCGATATCGGCGTCGGGCGAGTACGCAAGCTCAGCATGGGTCCGGAATACGTGTCGGCGTTCGTGATCGGCGATCAACTGCTTTGGGGTGCCGCAGAGCCGTTGCGCCGCATGCTGCGCATCCTGCTCGATGCAAGCGGGCGACGTGAGGCCGCAGGCAAGGCAGCCGCGTACGTTTAAACACGTTTGGGTCCACGTGAGGGGAAGCCGTTCGGCTTCCCCTTTTCATTGAAAAGACCTGGGCCAAAAAAATGACGAAGACATATGCGACGATCTGTTCCCCAATCGGCCGAGCCTTTCGAGAACTTTTTGGCTAAAGCAGAATTTAAGCCGATGGCTTAGCTTGCGAGGCTAAACCCCTGATGCTATTTTCGTTGCCTCCGGTCCACATCCCAAGGATTTGCAGTGGGAAATCGATTTAAGACAAAA
>DATCWO010000042.1:0-3550 GCA_036566325.1 Burkholderiales bacterium
TTCAGCCAGCGGCCTTCGTGCGGCGCGAAGCCGAAGCCGTCGGCGCCGAGTACGGCGCCGGAATGGATGATGACACGGCGGCCGATCACGCAATCGGAATACATCGTCACGCGTGCATGCAAGCGGCTGCCTTCGGCGATGATGCAGCGTTGACCGACGATACAACCGGCCCCCAACGAAACGTCGGGCCCGATCCGTACATCCGCTTCGATAACACAGCCGGCGCCGATTGACGCGCTGGCATCGATCCGTGCCGATGCATCGATCACTGCCGTCGGATGCACGCCCGGCTCGATCGCCGGCGCCGGATTCAGCAGCAGCGAAACCTGGGCGAAATAGAAATAGGGATCATCACAGACAATACGCGGGCGGGGGGTCGCATCGCGCTCATCGACACCGACGATGACGGCACCGGCGCCGGTAGCGAGCAGATCATCGCGATACTTGCCCTGCGCGAAAAAACCGATGTCCTGCGGACCAGCGCTCTTCAGCGTGGCGACCTGCGAAACGCGCGTCTCGGGATCACCAATCAGTTCGCCGCCAAGCTGCGCGGCAATGTCCGCGAGCCGTACGGTACGACGTTGCATCGAGGACCTTTATTTGGCGGGCTTGGAATCGTCGAGCGCCTTGATCACCTTCTCGGTGATGTCGATGCGCGGACTGGCGTATACCGCTTCCTGGAAGATGATGTCGTATTTCTCCGCCTCGGCAATCTGCTTGACCGCGCGGTTGGCGCGCTCGAGCACGCTGGCAAGTTCCTCGTTGCGCCGCTGATTGAGGTCTTCGCGAAACTCGCGTTGCTTGCGCTGGAACTCGCGGCTGGCCTCGGCCATCTCGCGTTCGCGCTTGCTGCGTTCGCTGTCGGGCATGGTCATGGAATTGCGCTCCAGCCCTTCCTGCATCTTCTTGACCTGATCGGCCATCTTTTGCAGTTCGTGGTCGCGCTTGGTGAACTCGGCTTCGATTTTCTTCTGTGCGCGCTGGGCCGGTGCGGCATCGCGCAGAATGCGGTCCAGATTGACGAAGGCAATACGGCCTTCCTGGGCAAACGTCGGTGTTGCCAATGCGAGCATCGGCAACATGGCCAGCCAACGGAGTCTTGTTAACTTCATGTCTTGAGTTCCTATGGTGTGGAGACGTTCGATTTAGAACGACTGTCCGAACATGAACTGGAATTTTTGCGTGTCATCCCCGTCCTGCTCGTTGAGCGGGATGGCCGCGATCAGTTTGAGCGGGCCGAAGGGGGAGTTCCACGACACGAATGCGCCCGTAGAATACCGCAACTTCAAGTCGCTCAGCGTAGTACCGGACTCATCGTCCCAGACTTGACCGGCATCGAAGAACACGCCCATGCGCACTGACTTATCCTGCCGCATGCCGGGCATCGGGAACAACAGTTCGGCATTGCCGATCACCTTGCGCGAGCCGCCGAGCACGCCATCGCCATCACGCGGACCGAGCGAACCCTGCTCGTAGCCGCGAATCGACGACGGGCCGCCGGCAAAGAACGCCTTGAAGAACGGCAAATCGCCGCCGCCATAGCCGCCGGCATAACCCGCTTCGCCATTCAGCATGACGGTGAGGTCGCGCGATAGGGGGTAAAACCAGCTCAACTGGTAGTTGAGTTTGTAATACTTCAGATCGACTCCGGGCAGGCCGGTTTCCAGATACGCCCGCTGGAACGTGCCTGAAGTTGTCCAAAACGCGCTGTCGCGCCGATCACGCGTCCAGCCCGTCGTGCCGATCAGGCCCAACGGCGAATCGCCGTTGTCTTCAGTGAATTTCTTGAAACGCTCCGGACTGTCGTCGAACAGATCGATTTCTGTGCGCTCGACCGCCAGACCGAAATTCAGCCGATCGAACTCGGTCACCGGCACGCCGACGCGCAAACCGCCTCCCAGCGTGTCAGTCGCATAGCGACCGAAGCTGAGGCGACGGCGCGGATCGTAGCGGCGGTTGTACAAATCGAATCCGGCGCTCACCCCGTCAATCGTGAAATACGGGTCGGTGAACGACAGGCCGATATTGCGGTTGATCTTGCTGGTGTTCATGTTGAGCTGCAGCGCATTGCCCGTGCCAAAGAGGTTCTGCTGCGACACGGAGCCTTGCAGTACAAGGCCGTCCGCGCTCGAGAAACCGGCGCCGAACATCAACGCGCCGGTCGGTTTTTCCGTCACGCCGTAGGTCACATCGACCTGATCCGTCGTACCGGCGACCGGCTGCGTATCGACGTTTACTTCGGAAAAATAATCGAGCCGATCGATGCGCTGCTTGGATAACCGCAGCTTCTCGCCGTCGTAGTAGGCGCCTTCGAGTTGGCGCATTTCGCGGCGTACCACCTCGTCGCGTGTGCGCGTATTGCCCACCACATCAATGCGGCGTACGTACACGCGACGGCCCGGATCGACCATGATGTTGAAGGCGACCGTGCGCTTTTCCTTGTCCACATCGGGCACCGCGTTGGCATTGGCGAAGGCATAGCCGTCATTGCCCAAACGATCGGTAATGGCCTTGGTGGAATCCGCCAGTTTCTGACGCGAGAAAGCCTCGCCCGGCTTGACCTGAATCAGCTTCTTCAGCTCCGCTTCGGCAACGATGAGATCGCCGCTCAGCGTCACATCGGTCACGGTGTACTTCTCGCCTTCGCTGACGTTGACCGCGATATAGATGTCGCGCTTGTCCGGCGTGATTGAAACCTGCGTCGATTCGATATTGAAGTCGAGGTAGCCGCGATCGAGGTAGAAGGAACGCAACGTTTCCAGATCGGCCGACAGTTTCTGACGCGAGTACTGATCGTTCTTGGTGTACCACGTGAACCAGCCCGGCGTGGTCAGGACGAACAGATCCAGCAGTGCCTCTTCCTTGAACGCCTGGTTGCCCACGATGTTGATCCGCGCGATTTTCGCGACGGCGCCTTCGTCCACCGAGAAATTGATGGCGACGCGGTTGCGATCCAGCGGCGTGACCGTGGTCTGAATGGTCACGCCGTAGCGACCGCGGGTCAGATATTGGCGCTTGATTTCCTGTTCGGCCTGATCGATCACGGCCTTGTCGAAAATGCGGCCTTCGGCGATGTTGTTGCCGCGCAGACCCTGCTTCACGTCTTCGGCGGGAAATTCCTTCATGCCGCTGAAGTCGATCTGCGCGATGGCCGGCCGCTCTTCGACGGCGACGACCAGCACATTGCCATCGACTTCGATGCGCACGTCCTTGAAAAAACCTGTGCCGAACAGCGCGCGAATCGCTTCGGCTGCCTTGTCGTCGGTCATGGTTTCGCCGACTTTGATAGGCAGATAGCTGAAGACGGTGCCGGCCTCGATACGCTGAATGCCTTCAACCCGGATATCGCGAACTACGAAAGCATCGAACGCGTGCGCACCATGCGCGAACAGGGCACCAATCAGTGCCGCAGCGAGCTTCATTTTCATGTTGAGGCGGTGTTCCTCGTCAGCCGGTGAGCAGCCGGCTTATATCGTTATAAAAGGCAAACACCATGAGTACGAGAAGTACGGCGAGACCGGCACGCTGGCCCATTTCGACGATCCGCTCG
>DATCWO010000044.1:0-5094 GCA_036566325.1 Burkholderiales bacterium
TACTTCTCGAAGAAGCTGATCGACTGGCTCGGCCCGAAGCGCGAAGGCGATATCGCCGACGATCCCTATATCCACTACGCGGCGAGCATGCAGGCGCTGTTCGAAAAGCTGTCGCTGCAGATGATCGACTACTACCTCGGCGACATCATTCGCGAGACCGGGCGCCTGGCGTTTTCCGGTGGCGGCGCGCTGAACGTCAAGCTGAACCAGCACATCATCGCGCGGCCGGATATCAAGGAACTGTTCGTGCAGCCCGCTTCGGGCGATGCGGGCACTTCGCTGGGCGCCGCGGCGTGGGCCTCGGAACAGCGCGGCGTCAAAGTCGAGAAGATGGAGCACGTCTATCTCGGCCCGCGCTACACGAACGAAGAAGTCATCGCCGCATGCGCGAAGCATCCTGCGCAGCCGACCTGGCGCAAGATCGACGAGGTGCCGGCGCGCATCGCACGCATCCTGACCGACGGCAATCCCGTCGCCTGGTTTCAGGGCCGGATGGAATTCGGCCCGCGTGCATTGGGCGCGCGCTCGATCGTCGGCTGTCCCTCGGCCAGAGGCGTGGCCGATCGCATCAATGAACAGATCAAGTTTCGCGAACGCTGGCGGCCGTTCTGTCCGTCGATGCTCGACACCGTCGCGCCGCATATGCTGCAGTCGACGCATCCTGCGCCCTTCATGACGTTCACCTTCCCGGTGGCGGAAGAGTGGAAGCATCGCGTGCCGGAAGTCGTGCACGAAGACGGCACCGCGCGCGCGCAGGTGGTCAAGCGCGAACACCATCCGCGCTACTACGATCTGTTGCTGGAACTGGAAAAGCTGACCGGCAACGGTGTCTGTCTGAACACCTCGCTCAACCGTCGTGGCGAACCGATGATCTGCTCGCCGACCGATGCATTGAACATGTTCTATGGCTCCGATCTGCAGTATCTGATCATGGAAGACATACTCGTCGTCAAAGGCGACGCGTCTTCGTATTGAAAGTGACGATGAATTTGCAAGAACAGCCGGATTCAGTATGAGCGCCGCACGTCCGATCGATCGCTTCGAGCCCGTGTTCGAGGCGCAACTCGCGCAAGCCGGTTTGCGCAGCTTCGACGATTTCTGGCAATTTGGCGGAGACCGGGAGCAGGAGGGCCAACCGCACGACGACTTATGCGGCCCCGCGCGTGCGGTCCGCATTGGCGATCAGACGCTCTCGCTGTCCGTCAAGCGTCAGGAGAATCACTGTTTCCGCTCGCTATTGCATCCGTTGCGCGGTCAGCCGACCTTCTGGCGCGAATGGCGCTTGATTCATCGCCTGCGCGCGGGCGGCGTGCCGACCTTCGATCCGGTCTATTACGGCGAGCGCAAGGAAGATGGACGCCATCAGGCCGTGCTGGTGACCCTTGCGCTCGATGAGTTCCGTGACTTGAATCGGGGCTTTGCCGAGCGCGGCGACCTATCCGAGACGCAGCGCGCAAATGCCCTGCAACTCGTTGCGCTGGTGTTGCTGCGTTTTCATCGCAACCGCTTGCGGCACAACAATCTGATCGGTGACCACGTCGTCCTGCGTTTCGGTAGCGACGGCAGAGTCGGCGCGCGGCTGCTCGGTCTGGAGCAGGTCACCAGGGCGCGTCATCCGCTCGATGCGGCCGCGCGCGACTTGGCGCATTTCATCCGGCATACGCCCACGCTGTGCGCCGAAGATCATCAGGCGCTTGTCAGGGCGTATGCGCAAATGCTGCCGGCGCTGGTGCGCAAGGCGCTCGTGCAGACGCTCAATCAGGTTTTGCGGGCCGGCCAGCAGCGCGGCGGGATGAAACACCCGCCGATCGTCCTGGAGTAAGGCCGCTCAGAGGGTGTGTCGGCGATCGCCGGAGGTGAACCCGCGTAGCGGTTCGTCGATGTTGCGCGTGAAGGCGATTGCCTTGAACAGCTCTCCCATTTCGGCCGGCGACAGGAGTTTGTTGGCCGCGGCAGCGACGGGCAGATAACGGCTCGCTTCTTCCGGCGGCGTGCGCAGCATCAGTTCGGTCAAGCCGAGATTGATGAGCAACTGCGCCTGCGTGGTGTAACCCGCGACATCCAGACCCGCGGCGTGCGCAGCTTCCGCCATGGCGGTGAAATCGACGTGCGCCGTGATGTCCTGCAGGCCGGGTAGATAGAACGGATCGTCGTGCGCGCGATGACGGTAATGGCACATGAGTGTGCCGGCGCTGCGCTGTGGGTGATAGTACTCGCGACGCGGGAAGCCGTAATCGATGAACACGATGGCGCCGCGCTGCAGTATGTCGGCGAGGGTGGCGACGAAAGCCTGCGCCGCAAGTCCGATTTCGGTCGTATAGCCCGGCGGCAGATCCAGTTCTTCCGCCGCCGCGAGCAGCGCGCCACTGGCCGGGCGGAATGCCCAGCGCAACTCGCGATCGACGCCGCCCTGCTCAATGCCCGCATCGCCGCTGCGCACGATCTCGACCGGCATCGCGTCCAGCACTTCGTTGCCGATGATGAGCCCGGAGAAAGCAGGCGGGAGTTGATTGAGCCAAGCCACTCGCTCCATCAGATGCGGCACGCGCGCGGCCAAGGTGTCTCGTTCGCGTGCGCGCAATTCGGGCGAGAGTTCGAGAATCAGATAGCGATCCGGCACGGCGCCGAGGCGATCGAGTTCTTCGAGCATCGCGGCGGCGAGTGCGCCGCTGCCGGCGCCGACTTCGAGTATTTCAGTCAGCCCCGCATCGACCAGATCGCGCGCCTGTTGCGCCAGGATGTGGCCGAACAGCGGCGTCAGTTCAGGTGCGGTGGTGAAGTCACCGTCTTTGCCGAGTTTGCGGCTGCCCGCCGTGTAATAGCCGAGCTCCGGCGCATAGAGCGCGAGCTCCATGTAGCGGGAAAACGGTATCCATCCGTTCGATTGCGCGACTTGGTGTTGAATGTGATCAACCAGCCGGGCGCTATGTTGAACTGCGTCGATGGAAGGCGGGGGAAGTGGTTCGGTCCTGCGCATGGCCCGGGTCATGGTGCCCGCCTCCGGTAGAATTGGCAACTCTTGCTGCGTCGCGTTTCGCATGCAGCGCGTGTGTGACATTCCGGACTCATATGCATGTCGCAAGTTTTGGCGGATAAGGTGGTGTTGGTGACCGGCGGTGCAAAACGTGTCGGCGCGGCGATTGCGCGTCGCCTGCACGCCGCCGGCGCGAACCTGATGCTGCATTACCACGCCGGGCAGGTCGAGGCGCAGATCCTTCAAGCCGAATTGAACGATATGCGCGCCGAATCGGCCGCGACGGTACAGGCCGATCTGAATAACATCGCGGAATTGCCGGAGGTCATCAAGTGCGTCGTGGCGCGCTTCGGCCGTCTGGATGTGCTGGTGAACAACGCCTCGACGTTCTACCCGACTCCGGTCGGGGAAATCCAACAAAATGATTGGGACGATCTAATGGGCGTCAACTTGCGCGCGCCGCTGTTTCTGGCGCAGGCCGCCGTAGCCTATTTAAGAAAGTCGGACGTCGGCTGTATCGTCAATATCGCCGATATCCACGCCGACCGTCCCCTCAAGAACTATGTCGTATACAGCGTCGCTAAAGCAGGGCTGGTCGGACTGACTAGGTCGCTCGCGCGCGAACTGGGGCCGGAAATACGCGTCAATGCAGTCTCGCCAGGGCCGGTGCTGTGGCCGGAAAGTGCCGCTTTCGATGAACTGGCGCGCCAGCGTATCGTGTCACAGACGCTGCTCAAGCGCGCCGGTGATCCGGAAGACATCGCGCGCGCGGTGCACTATCTTGTGGTCGACGCGCCCTATGTGACCGGCCAGGTGCTGGCCGTCGACGGCGGCCGCAGCATCAATATGTGAGTTGGACTCCCTCGACATGAACGCTCCGCAAACCAGACAGCTCCAGAAAGTCGCCTACGAGGCCAACAAGCTGCAGAAACGCTTGCGCCGTCAAGCCGGGCAGGCCATCGCCGACTACGGCATGATTCGCGCCGGCGACAAGGTGATGGTCTGCCTGTCCGGCGGCAAGGACAGCTACGGCCTGCTCGACATCCTGATGCGGCTCCGAGAGCATGCGCCGTTGGATTTTGAAATTGTCGCAGTCAATCTCGATCAGCGTCATCCCGGATTCCCGGAGCACGTGCTGCCGGACTATCTGCGCTCGCTCGGCGTGCCCTTTCACATCGAAGTGCAGGACACCTACAGCATCGTCAAACGCGTCATTCCGGAGGGCAAAACCATGTGCTCGCTGTGTTCGCGTCTGCGCCGCGGGGTGCTGTACCGGGTGGCCGGCGAACTCGGCGCGACGAAGATCGCATTGGGTCACCATCGCGACGACATTCTCGAAACCTTTTTCCTGAATCTTTTTTTTGGCGGCAAGTTGAAAGCGATGCCGCCGAAGCTGGTTTCCGATGATGGCCGGCATGTCGTCATACGACCGCTGGCGTATGCGCAGGAGTCTGATCTCGAGGCCTATGCTGTTGCCCGTCAGTTTCCGATCATTCCCTGCGATCTGTGCGGCTCGCAGGACACGCTGCAGCGCAAGCAGGTCAAGGCGATGTTGCGCGAGTGGGACAAGCGCCATCCGGGTCGCGTGGAAACGATATTCCGCAGCCTGACAAATGTGCGCGGCTCTCACCTGCTTGATCGCGAATTGTTCGATTTCGCCGCGGTCGCGGCGTCCGGGGTGCCCTCAAACGAGGGCGACAAGGCCTTCGACCGTGAACAATTCACGCCGGAAGTCGCCATCCCGTTGAATTTGCTACGTTGAGCTGCGCTCAACGTTAACGTTTGCTTGTCAAATTGATCTTGATGCGGCAAACTCATCGCCCATCCGCTCACCGTCGATGCCACGCTCACGACATCCCGTGGCGGACGAAACACTCTTAGTTAGTCTCCATATGAATTGCGCTGAACGTCTTGTTGAACTGTTTGGCAGCCAGGCCGAAGTGGCCCGGCGGCTCAAGCTCGATCGCGCAGTCGTGAACAACTGGGTCAAGTCTGGCTATATTCCTTCGCGCTGGGCGATGGAAATCGAGCGCCTGACGGACGGGCAGATCGCAGCGATGGAAGTGCTCAATGAAGCCAACGCGCGCAAACCCATTCGCGTCAAGTCGCGCGGCGAAGAA
>DATCWO010000092.1:0-19666 GCA_036566325.1 Burkholderiales bacterium
CTGCGTGGAGTCTGGATGCTGCGCGGCTCGCCCATATTGCAGCAGCGCTGGGTGCGGGTCGTACCGCATGTGAATGACACAGTGCTGCTCGGCGCCGGCGTGTGGCTGGCGATATTGCTGCGACAGGTGCCGGGCGTGAGCGGCTGGCTCACCGCGAAGCTGATTGCGCTGATCATCTATATCGGCCTGGGCACCATCGCGCTCAAGCGCGGCCGTACTGCAACACAACGTACCGTCGCGTGGTTTGCCGCGCTGGCGGTGTTCGCCTACATCGTCGCTGTCGCCCTGACCAAGAACCCGATGCCGTGGATCAACGCATAACCATTCATAGAGCAACCGCCGGACACCCGGCCACGCCCACCGCGCCGCAGTCGACCTGGCAGGCGTGGACGAGCGCACCGCATCGGGTGATGTTCCTGTTGGGCGTGACGCAGATCTTCGCGACGATGTTGTGGTGGTCGATCGATCTGGCCGGTCGCTATGGCGGTTTGTACGATCCGTTGCACTGGACCATCCCGCCCGGCTGGGCACATGCCTTTCTGATGTCGTACACGGTGTTTCCGATATTCGTGTTCGGTTTCGCCATGACCGCCCTGCCGAACTGGACCGGCCAGCGCCTGTCGCGGCAAGTCTGGGTCACGGCCGCCGCGCCGCTCGCGCTCGGTATCGCGCTCTGCTACACGGGCATCGTTCTAAATCAGATGGTCGCGGCAGTCGGCGTCACACTCATTCTCGCGGGCTGGCTGTGGGTATGGCACGCGCTGCTGCGACTGGTTCTAGTCAACAAGGGCAAGGACAAGCACGCGCTCGGTCTGCTCGTCATTCTCGCCATCGGCGCGATCGGCGTGGCGTTCTTCGGTCTCTCGCTCTATACCGGCGACTGGCGCTACGCGGACTATTCACGGCGTATCGGAATATGGCTGTTTCTGCTGCCGCTGTTTCTCGTCGTCAGCCACCGGCTAATCCCGTTCTTTTCCGGGCGCGTCATTCGCGATTATGTGATGTACCGGCCCAAAGGCTCCATGCTGTTTCTGGCCTGCGGCTGCATCGCGCACTTCGCCCTTGATCTCAACGGGCTGACGATGTGGACATGGCTGACTGATTTCCCGATGGCGATCTGGGTCGGTTATCTCGCCCTGCGCTGGGGATTGACCAGCAGCTTCCGCGCGAAGCTGCTGGTGATGCTCCATCTTTCCCTGGTGATGCTCACCGTCGCCTTGCTGCTCTACAGCGCCGCAAGCTTTGCCGAACTGCTCGGCTATCCGTCGATCTTCGGTTTCGGCCCGATACATGCGCTGGCCATCGGTTATTTCACCGCCACGACCGTCGCCATGGTGTCGCGCGTTTCGCTCGGCCACTCCGGGCGCGCCCTGGAAGCCGATCCGCTCACATGGTGGGCGTTCCTCGCGGTGCTGGGGATCGCGGTGATTCGTATCGCAAGCGACATGACTTTCCTTCCCGCGAGTGCTCGCGCGGGGTTGCTGATCACCGCCGCACTCGCCTGGCTGGTCGTTTTCGGCCCGTGGAGCGCACGTTACGCGCCTGTTTACTTGCGTCCGCGCGCGGACGGAAAACCTGGTTAATGAATGACCAGATGAATGCTGTGTGTGGTCGCGAGTGCGCGAACTGTGCGAGCGAGGACAGCGGAACACTCGTTGTCGTACGACCCGCCAGGGCGCTCGTTGCAAAACGTTAGTCGGAGCTGATCCGGCGAAGAGAGGTTACAGATGCTGCCAAAATTCATGACGCACGCCGCCCCGGGATTCGACGACCCGATCGGTCTGCTCAAAGCCTGCCATTTACGCATCGACCAGCGTTGCGCGCTGCTGCTGCGCGTCATCGAACATATCGGCAAACAAGGCGTCGATCAGCAAGTCAAACAGGCGTGCACACAAGTGCTGCATTACTTCAACACGTCCGCACAGCAACATCACGCCGACGAAGAAGAGGATCTCTTCCCCGCGCTGTTGCGCAGCGTCACACCGCCGCAACGCAAGCGGATGCAGGCGCTGATCGATACGTTGACCGCCGATCACGTCGAAATGAAAAAGACATGGGAGGCGCTGCGTGCGAATCTCGAGGCGATCCTGGCCGACAAGGTTCAGACGCTCGACGCGGAACTCGTCGATCGATTCCAGACGCTCTATCTCGAGCACATCCAGCGCGAGGAACACGACGCCTTCGCGGCGGCAAGCAACTATCTGTCGCCGGCCGAACTGGAACGCATCGGTCAGGCCATGGCGGCCCGGCGTGGCGTTGCCTATCCGGATGCGGACACGATCGTTACGCAAACAGCCGAAAGCGCAGCGCCGAGAGCGGAAAGCCGTCGCTGAACATCCAGCTCGCCGGCTGTTTTTGATTCCAGTCACACTTCGGACTGTCCGGGCGCGCGATCATGCGTCCCGATGAAACCCGAACTCGTTTGTCCCGCGGGCGCGCTGCCCGCGCTGAAGGTTGCGATCGCCGCAGGCGCAGATTGCGTCTACATCGGTCTGCCCGATAACACCAACGCGCGCAATTTTCCCGGCCTCAACTTCGACAATGCATCGGCGCGCGAGGGGGTGCGTTATGCGCACTCGGTCGGGCGCAAGGTTTATCTCGCGATCAACACCTATGCCCAGGCGGCGGCCATGGAACGCTGGTATCGCGCGGTGGACACGGCGGCCGAGCTTGGCGTCGATGCCGTGATCCTGGCCGATCCGGGTGTGATGCGTTACGCCTCGGAGCGGCATCCCGACCTGCGCTTGCATCTCTCGGTGCAGGGCTCGGCCACGAGTGCGGCGGCAATCAATCTGTATGCGCGTTCCTTCGGCATTCAGCGCGCGGTGCTGCCGCGCGTGCTATCGCTCGCGCAAGTGGAAGATGTGGTACGCGACGCCGATGTCGAGATCGAGGTATTCGGCTTCGGCAGTCTTTGCGTCATGGCCGAGGGGCGTTGCGCGCTGTCCTCCTACGCCACCGGCGAATCACCCAATACACACGGTGTCTGTTCGCCCGCCAGCGCAGTGCGCTGGGAGTCGCGCGCCGACGGCGGCATGGATGCGCGGCTTAACGACATTCTGATCGACCGTTTCGAAAAAGATGAACGCGCCGGTTATCCAACCCTGTGCAAGGGCCGCTTCGATGTCGCCGAGGACACCTACTACGCCATCGAGGAACCGGTGAGCCTGAATACGCTCGCGCTCCTGCCGGAACTCTCGCGCATCGGTGTTGCCGCCATCAAGATCGAGGGCCGTCAGCGAAGTCCCGCCTATGTTTCCCAAGTCACGCGCACCTGGCGCGCGGCCATCGACGCCTGCGAGCGCAATCCTGCGCGCTTTGTCGCCGATCCCGCCTGGAACAATGCGCTGGCGCGCGTAGCCGAAGGTCAGCAGGTGACATTCGGTGCGTATCACCGCAAGTGGCGCTGACAATGGGAATCCGCAATACAGCTTGAGCCGCGAAGGCACCCAAACACCAGGAACATGCTTTCGCTGTCATTCCCGCGCACGCGGGAACCCAGTGTTTGCCAAACACCCGCCTACGCGGATGCGACAAACAAGCAGTTGAATCACGGGCACACAAACATGCGTCTCTCTCTCGGTCCCCTGCTCTATTATTGGCCCCGCGCGACGGTGCTGGATTTTTATGCGCGTATGGCGGAAACGCCGATCGATACGATCTATCTGGGCGAAGTCGTGTGCAGTCGGCGGCATGAACTGCGCCTGGACGACTGGCTCGCACTTGCACGCGAACTGAAAACCGCGGGCAAGCAGGTCGCGCTGTCGACGCAGGCGCTGATCGAATCGCCCGCCGATCTGCGCGCGCTGCGCAAAATCTGCGATAACGACGAGTTTCTGATCGAGGCAAACGATGCCAGCGCGCTGGGCTGCCTCGCCGAGGCATGCGCATTCATTGCAGGTCCGCATCTGAACACTTACAACGGCGCGACGCTGAACTGGCTTGCCGAACTCGGTGCGACACGCTGGGTCATGCCGGTGGAGTTGTCGCACACCGCCTTGCAGGCGATCCAGCAGCAACGACCTGCCGGACTGGAAACGGAAATCTACGCATGGGGACGCCTGCCGCTGGCGTTTTCCGCGCGCTGCTTCACCGCGCGCCACCACAACCTGCCGCGCGACGACTGCCGTTATCGCTGCATCGACGATCCGGACGGCCTGTTGCTGAAAACGCAGGAAGGCAGCGATTTCCTCGTGCTCAACGGCATCCAGACGCAATCGGCCAAACACTACGATCTATCCGCCGAACTCGATGCGTTACGCGCCTGCGGTGTAAATGTGCTGCGCATTTCGCCGCAATCGAACGGCACCGAAACCATCATCGAAGCCTTCGCACGCGCGATCGACGGCACGTTGAGCGCTGCGCAACTGGCAACGCAAGTGAACGCAGTGCAAACCGAACGTTGCAATGGTCACTGGCACGATCGTCCCGGAATCGAATATGTCGAACGCACCCGCTAGACTGCTGAGCGGCATCGCCGCGAGGTTGCCAACTCGGCCGCCGGCAACTTTATTGGCCACCGCACTCAATGTCGCGCTGCGACCGCGCCTGAGCGAAGTGCACAAAGCCATGCTCGATCGACGCATCGTCCTGATCGGCGCAATCGACGTGGGCGTGGAGTGTCGCGTGTCGTGGTCCGGCACACGTTTCGTTGCGCATGGCAGGCGGACGCCGCACGACGTCGCCATTCGCGCGCGTCTGCGCGACTTCCATGCGCTCGCGACGCACGCTGAAGATCCGGATACATTGTTCTTTCAACGGCGGCTGCTCATCGAAGGCGATACCGCGCTCGGCCTAGGCATCAAAAACCTTCTCGATGGAATGGAAATGCCGTCCTGGCTCATGCACTTGCATTCGAAATTCAGCCGACGCGAATCGCAGCTCTTTTGATCCAGCGCAAAGCGATGCCCTCCTCGCAGACCGATGATCAGTCGTCAATTCCCGACTGTTTTACAAGGAATACCGCTGTGGCTGCTCCTCATCTGCATCTTTCCACCGACCAGATTTATCCCTTTGATGCGCGCGGCATTGCCAAGCGCTTTCGCCACGCTGCCATCTTCGGCGCCTTCGATGCGCTGCGCCCCGGAGAGATCATGCGCTTCGTGAATGACCACGATCCGCTGCCCCTGCTCGAACAGTTCCGCGCGCGTTACGGCGAGCACGTTTCCATCGAATACAAGCAGCGCGAACCGGGCGCGATCGTCATCGATTTTCAACACGTTTGAGCGAGCGCGTAGTGTCGAATGAAACGCGCCAAGACGCGCAAGGCATCACCATGGAAATGCTGACCACCGACTTACCGAAACTGCGCATCAAGGGACGCGCTTTGCTACCCATCGTGCAGGGCGGCATGGGGGTGGGCGTTTCAGCGCATCGCCTGGCCGGCAGCGTTGCGCGTCAGGGTGCGGTGGGTACATTGTCGAGCGTCGATCTACGTCGCCATCACGATGACCTCATGGCGCGCACGCATAAATCGGGCGACAAAGCGCTGATCGACGCTGCGAACATCGAAGCGCTCGATCGCGAAATCTGCGCCGCGTTGGCCCTTGCCGACGGACACGGCATGGTCGCAGTCAACGTAATGCGCGCGGTGTCCGAGTACGCGCATTACGTGCAGCAGTCCTGCAAGAGCGGCGCGCAGGCAATTGTGGTCGGTGCCGGGTTGCCGCTCGACCTGCCGGATTTGACGATGGACTATCCCGACGTGGCGCTCATTCCGATTCTTTCGGATGCACGCGGCATCGCGGTGCTGCTGCGCAAATGGATGCGCAAGAACCGTCTGCCCGATGCCATCGTGATCGAGCATCCGCGTTACGCGGGCGGCCACCTTGGCGCGGCGAAGATCGACGATCTGAACGATCCACGCTTCGACTTCGAGAACGTCCTGCCCGACACGCTGAAGCTCTTCGGTCAACTGGGCATTGAACCGATCCCGCTCATTTGTGCGGGCGGCATCAGCACGCCGGAACGTGTGCGCGAATTGATCGGGCTCGGCGCGAGCGGCGTGCAACTCGGCACCCCCTTCGCCGTGACGGAAGAAGGCGATGCGCATATCAACTTCAAGAAGGTTCTCGCCGAAGCAAAGCCCGAAGACATTGTCGAGTTCATGAGTAACGCGGGCTTGCCGGCACGCGCGGTGCGCACCCCTTGGCTCGATACATACCTCAAGAAACTGTCGGTCCACGCAGCGCGGGCCAAGATACGCAAATGCACCTTCGCGTTCGACTGCCTGGAGGCTTGCGGTTTTCGCGATGGCGTTTCGAAAATCGGTCAGTTCTGCATCGACCAGCGCTTATCGCTCGCAGTGAAGGGCGACGTGCGCAACGGCCTGTTCTTCCGCGGCGCGGGCAAGCTGCCTTTCGGCGCGGAGATTCGTCCCGTGCGCGATCTCATTGCATTTCTACTCGGTCATCTTTCTTCGCCTGCCACACCATGAGCCGCCTCGCCAATTTTCCCTTGATCTATTCCTGCTCCGGCTGTTCCAGTGCGGCGCAGATGGCCAACGAAATCGCGCGCCAGCTCGATCGTCGCGATATCGGAGAATGGTCATGCATTGCCGGGGTCGGCGGCGATGTGCCCAGCCTGGTGAACCGCGCAGTCTCGGGTCGCCCCATCATTGCCATCGACGGCTGCCCGCTGCAATGCGTCAAGGCCTGCCTTGCACGCCATGATGTGCAGCCGACCAGACACTATCTACTGCACGAACATGGCGTAAAAAAGAAGCAGCATGCCGAGTTCGACCCGGCGCATGCGCGCGAGCTGGCCGACTACATCGCGGACGAAACTGTTGCAGCGGAAGTGCGCGTCGCCTAAACAATAAGCAATCATTTCAGCATCGAGCCGGACGCGTCTGGCCGACGAAATCGTTGACACAGGTGCGCGTATTGCATAACTTGCAGCCGCTATCCTGAGGAGTCGGCATGCAAAGCGAGTCGCTATACAAGATCCTAAGAATCGTTGGCATCGTGGTTTTGCTGCTCATGGCCGGTGCCATTTTGTATGCCGGGGGCATCTCGGTAACTCACTGGTCGGGCATCGGCGTATAAGGGGGCCCCATGAACAAACGCCAAGCCCGTCTATTCGCCATCGTCTCCACGGCCATCTGTGCCGTCGCCTTCATCGGCATGACGATCGACAGCCATCGTCAGTTCGACAAACTCACCAACGCCGAGAACATCACGCCGCAGGTTCTGAACGGCAAGAACGTCTGGCATAAATACAACTGCACCAACTGCCACACCCTGCTCGGTGAAGGCGCCTATTACGCGCCTGATCTGACCAAGATCACGCAGCATCGCGGCGCGCCTTATCTCAAAGCGTACATGCGTGATCCGTCGAAGTTCTACGACGAGCAGAAGCATCGTCGGCTGATGCCGAAGCAGAATCTTGCCGATCAGGAAATCGACGACCTGATCGTCTTTCTCGACTGGATCAGCCACATCGACACACAGGGCTGGCCACCGCGTCCGATTCTGGTGACAGGCTCGAGCATTCCCGGCCTCGCCATGAGCGACGCACAACGCGCCGGCAAGCCGGATGCGACTGAGCGTGCCGAGGGCGCGCGCCCCGTTGAAACGTCCGACAGCCCCATCGCACTCGGCCAGGCGCTGTTCAGCGCCACGCCGCCCGGCTGCTTCGCCTGCCATTCGACGACCGCGGGCGTCAACCTGGCCGGGCCGAGTCTGGCCGGCGTGGTCGCGCACGCCGAGCAAGTCATTGCGAGCCCGGACTACAAGGGTTCGGCCAAGGACGTGGAAGGCTACATTCGCGAATCGATTGTGAACCCGAACGCTTATCTCCATCCGGGCGGGATGTATTCCGCCAACGGCGAATCGTTCATGCCGCATACCTACGGCAAGGACCTGAAACCGGAGCAGATCGATCAGCTCGTCGCCTATCTTGGCAGCCTGAGATAAGACGCCGCGAACGACGTCGTGAACGACGTCGCGTACGCAGAAAAGAATTCAAGGAGTCGCACGATGAACTATCGCTCGCAATCGGTCGCTTACTGGTATTTCGCGGTCGCCATGGTGTTGTTCGGCCTGCAACTGGTCTTCGGCCTGCTTTCCGCGGCCAAGTATCTGGGCCCCGACCCGCTGCTGTATATCCTGCCCTTCGATGTGACCAAGATGATCCACACCAATCTGCTGATTGTGTGGGTGCTGACCGGGTTCATGGGCGCAACGTACTGGATGGTGCCGGAAGAATCCCGCACCGAACTGCACAGCCCCAAGCTCGCCTACATTCAGCTCGTCATCTGGACGATCATGGGCGTCACCGCGATCGTCGGCTATCTGTTCCGCTACGGCACGGGCACGAAACTGCTCGAACAACCGCTGCCGCACAAGCTGGTGATCGTCGCGGTCATGCTCATGTTCCTCTACAACATCGGTATGACCATCAAGAAATCCGGCCGCTTCACCACGACCGAAGGCGTGCTGCTGCTGGGACTGGGTTCGGCGGCTGTGCTCTTTCTGCCGGCGCTGTTTCATTTCGAAAACTATACCGTCGCAACTTTCTATCGCTGGTGGACCATCCATCTGTGGGTCGAAGGCGTGTGGGAAATGATTCAGGGCTCCTTCCTCGCCTATCTGCTGATCCGCCTGTCGGGCGCCGACCGCGAAGTCATGGAGAAATGGCTGTACGTGATCGTGGGCCTGGTGTTCATCGCCGGCATCATCGGCACCGCACACCATTACTACTGGATCGGCGTGCCGCATTACTGGCTGCCCATCGGTGGTTTCTTCAGTGCGCTCGAACCGGTCGCGCTGGTCGGTATGGCCATGTACGCCTACTTCGCCATGCGGCGCTCCGGCCTGCAGCATCCGAACACGCTCGCGCTGCACTGGACCATCGGCAGCGCACTGTTCACCATGTTCGGCGCCGGTCTGCTCGGCCTTGCGCACACCTGGCCGAGCGTGAACCAGTGGACCCATGGCACGCTCGTCACGGCAATGCACGGTCACGCCGCGTTCTATGGTGCGTACGCCATGATCGTGATGGCGATGATCACCTACGCGCTGCCGTCGCTCACCAAAAATCGCGATGTGCAAGGCAGCGCTGTCGGCTACTGGGCGTTCTGGCTGCAGCTTGCCGGCATGTTCGGCATGACGCTTTCGTTCGCGACGGCCGGTATCGCACAGGTTTATCTGGAGCGGATCCTCGGTCTCGGATTCCTCGAAACGCAGCTGAAGATCCAGGTGCACTTCCTCATGCTCATCGCCACCGCCAGCATCTTCGCCGTCGGCGTCGCGCTGTTCATCTGGGATTTCTTCCGCTACGCGCCGCGTCTGGAAGTAAGCGACGCACCGCGTGCAACGCGAGCTGCGAGCAACGTGGTCTGACGATTCGATGCAAGCTCATCCGATCGATACACCGTCTGGAGTCGAGCCCTATTACGTGCCTGCGGGCGACGAGGTACGCATCTTCGAGGAGGCGCATCTGCGCCGCCTCGCAGTCATGCTCAAAGGGCCGACGGGCTGCGGCAAGACGCGTTTTGTCGAACATATGGCGTGGCGGCTGGGGCGCCCGCTCATCACCATCGCCTGCCATGACGACCTGAGCGCAAGCGACCTGGTCGGTCGCTATCTCATTCGTCACGACGGCACTGCTTGGCAGGACGGTCCGCTCACCCGCGCGGTGCGCGAAGGCGCGATCTGCTATCTTGACGAAGTGGTCGAGGCGCGCCAGGACACGGTGGTGATCATTCATCCGCTCACCGATTACCGTCGCGCGCTACCGCTGGACAAAACCGGTGAGGTGATCGAAGCGGCGGCCGGCTTTCAGCTCGTCGTGTCGTACAACCCGGGCTATCAGCGCATGCTGAAAGATCTCAAACCCAGTACGCGCCAGCGCTTCATCGCGCTGGACTTCGATTTTCTTCCGCCGGAGCATGAAGCACGCATCGTCGCGCATGAAAGCGGTGTGGATGAACCAATCGCGCGGCAACTGTGCAGCCTCGCACAACGGTTGCGCGAATTGCGCGATCGCGGTCTGGCCGAAGTGCCCAGCACCCGCCTGCTGGTCGCCACCGCGCGGCTCATCGCCGGCGGCGTATCGGTCCACCAGGCCTGCTATGCCGGCATCGTCGCGCCGCTATCGGACGACGCGACGCTGGTTGCGGCCATGCGCGATCTGGTGGACGCGAGCTTTGTTTGAGCAGCAGCCGAGAGTGAAAACAAAACCTTCTAATTGCTTTTGCTTTCCACTCTCCACTCTCCGCTCTCGACTCATGAACCATGGCTGAAGCCGAAGACGTCCTCCACGACGTAGCGCGCCATGCCACCGTTTACGTCAGCGATCTGTGGCGCCGCAATCGCCCCGCGCCGCATCGTCCGCTCGCAGAACTCACCGATGTCGCGCAGCGGCTTGATTTCCTGATCGCGGCGGTTTTTCGCACGACCTTTCCGCTTCGCCCGGCCACGGCACCTGCACGGCGCACGCTTTTGCGCGCCATGTTCGAGCGCCGCCACGGTCCGCAGCCGAGCGCGACGGTGCCGGCGACTGACGACACCAGCATCTGGCTGCCGCGCGAACTCGACGCAAAGACCGCCGTGATCGGCGTCGAGCGCTATCGCGCGCTCGCGTTGCAGCAAGCCACGCGCGCCACGCGTGGCAGTGCGACCGGTGTGCGTGAAGTAGGCGATACGCTGGTCGCGGCGTTCTATCTCGTGTTGGAAGCGGCAGCAAGCGACGCCATGCTCGCGCAACTACTACCCGGCATGGCGCCTTCGATCAATGCATTGCGCACCGATGCGCTGGCGCAGCGTCCGGCGCTGTCCACCTTCCCGCACGTGCGCCGCTCGCTCGAAGAATTGCTGCGGAAGATCCTCGCCACCGACTGTCACGCCTTGCCGCACGATTTTCCGGCGCTGCCCACGCCGCGCGATTCGCTCATGCATGCGCGCACCCTGGCGGCACGCGTGCGCGACACGCTGCCCGAAGCGAAACGCTTTCGCGGCGTGTGGCTGTTGCCCGACCTGTGGACCGGCGAACTCCGCACGCGCAGACAGGCGACGATGCAGGCCGGCGCGTCGCACGGCAGCGAAGATGACGCACGCGCCGCGCCACCACGCAGCGCACGAATGGATCGACGGCCCGAGGTGCGCGAGCCCGCACCGGACGAAGACGAGGACAACGGACCCGGCACATGGATGATCCAGACCGGGGAGCCGCTCGAACACGCCGAAGATCCGATCGGCATGCAACGGCCGACCGACCGCGACGAAAGCACCGCGGCCGAGGAATTCGCCGATTCCTTGTCCGAATTGCGCGAAGCGCGACTGGTGACCACACCCGGTTCGCCCAAGGAAATATTGCTGTCGGATGACCCGCCCGAAGCGCGCATCAAGGAAAGCGCCCCGCTCATGCAAGGTACGCAGGGCATCGTCTATCCAGAGTGGGATTACCGCACCGCCGCCTATCGCGATCCCGGTGCGCGCGTCATTGTTGCGCAGCCCGTTGCCGGCGACATGGCCTGGGTCGAGCGCACGCTCGTCGCGCATCGCGCCATGCTCGACGCCATACGCCGCCGCTTCGAAATGCTACGCGCGCAACGCATGCGTTTGCGCAAGCAGACCGACGGCGAGGAATTGGATCTGGACGCCTACACCGAAAGCTTCGCCGACTATCGCGCCGGTCGACCGTTGTCGCAACAGCTCTATCAATCCTTCAGGCCGGCGCGACGCGACACGGCTATCGCGCTGCTGATCGACATCAGCGGGTCGACCGACGGCTGGGTCTCCGCACATCGCCGCGTCATTGACGTCGAACGCGAAGCGCTGCTGCTGGTCTGTCTCGCGCTGGAAAGCATGGGCGAGCCATATACGGTGCAGGGTTTTTCCGGCGAC
Source organism: Burkholderiales bacterium (assembly GCA_036566325.1). GTDB lineage: Bacteria > Pseudomonadota > Gammaproteobacteria > Burkholderiales > SG8-39 > ZC4RG42. Next base: position 11,850 of record DATCWO010000092.1, read on the forward strand.
GGTCCGGATTGCGTGACTGTAAAAACCATCAAGACCTTCGACGAACCTTACGGCGACGATGTCGCGCGGCGCATCGCCGGACTGGAGCCTGAGCGCTACACGCGCGCAGGCGCCGCCATCCGCCATACGACAACGCTGCTGATGCGCAAACCAGCGCGTCACAGATTGCTACTGCTATTGTCGGACGGCAAACCGAACGACGTCGACGAATACGAGGGCCGCTACGGCGTGGAGGACATGCGCCAGGCGGTGACTGAAGCGAAGTTGCAGGGCATCTCGCCTTTCTGCCTCACCATCGATCGGCACGCCGCAGGCTATCTGCCGCAGGTTTTCGGCGAGGGCAATTACGCCTTGCTGATGAAGCCGGAAGCACTTCCGACCGCGTTGATCGACTGGATCAGGCGACTGATGGCACACTAGGGAATGCATGACGGCATTCCCTTATTCACAAGGAGAAAAACCAATGAGTGATTCAATTACGATTTATCACAACCCCGCGTGCAGCATTTCCCGCAACGCGTTGGCGATGATTCGCGAGCGCGGCGTCGAACCGCAAATCATCGAATATCTCAAGACGCCGCCGAGCCGCGAGAAACTGAGCGAACTGATTGCCGCAATGGGCATCTCCCCACGCGACCTGTTGCGTAGAAAGGAAGCCACCTACCACGAGTTGGATCTCGACAATCCGAAGTGGAGCGACGCCGATCTGATCGGCTTCATGGTCAGCAATCCGATTCTGATGAACCGGCCGATCGTCGTCACATCGCTCGGCACCCGGCTCGGCCGTCCTTCGGAGGAAGCGGTGCTGGATATCCTGCCCTCCAAGAAGTAGCCTCTCTTCAAGTCCGGACGGGTGCCCTTCAGCGCTTGTCCGGCAATTGCGCGGCGTACTTCTTCATGATCTTCGCCATGCTTTCCATCATTTCCGCGTGCATCTGCATCTCAAGTTTTTCGTAACCCGGCGGAAACGCCATTCCGCCCATCATGCCGTGCATGCCTTGCCGTCCGTGCATGCCCATTCTCCCGCCGCGCATCATGCCCTCGCCGTACATCGGGCAAGGCGCGTTCGCTTGCTGATCGGCCGGGTGCTCGTGCTCCGGAGCGGGTTGACTGTATACGCCGGTGCTGAAGGCAAGCGCCAGCGCCGCAGCCATAAAAAGCGAGATCTTCCCAGTAGCCATCCTTCGTTCCTCTGCATTGCGAATCAAGTGTAAAAAAGTGCAGCGTGAGCGAAGTGCAAGCCCACGATCCCGCACCGCCTATCGAGCGGATGCGCATAGACGAGCCGTCGTCCCTCAAAGATCGAGTCGTGTGATTTTCGTTCCCTCGAGCGTCAGGTTGGCCATCAGCCCGGCATTGGTCATAACGAACCCAACCACGGGTTGAGTCACCGTATTGGTATCGATCGTCCCCCCTGCCCCGACGTTCAACAACGCGACGGAAGCATCGGCACCCGCGGTCCAGCCGCTGCTGCGGCGGAATTTATCGTAGGCATCCTTTGTCATGAACAGCACGATGATTGCCTTGCTTTGCGCGCCGGCCTGTAAACCCACCGAGCCTGAAGTCAGCTTGTAGTAACCCACCGTCCTGCCTTTGGTGCGCAGCACGCCTTCGCCGTACTCCGCGCCCACTACCAGTCCGCCGGCCAAAACCGAGGGAAAGACCAATGCGCCGTACGATTTCTGTACCAGTTCCTTGGAGCCGTCGGCTGCGGTGTACAGCCGCGTCAGCGCGGCGTCCGCCTCCGCATCGAGACTACGCTTCTTCGCTGTCGCATCGGCTTTGTCGCCCGGCCCGGTGGCGCAACCGGCGAGCAACGCGGCAAAAATCAAATAGGAGATGAAACGTAACTGGGTAAACATGGTTGACCTCGCGCGCGATTAACCTCGACTGGCTGAACGCAAGGTACGTGCCGAATAAGGGGACGACGGTGGTCGTTACCAACACGGAGGAAAGTCAGGCGTGGTCGAATCGTTTCAGTCCTCTCAGCGCATACCACGCCGGCAATACGAATAACGAGAGCAACGGCGCCGTCACCATTCCACCGACCATCGGCGCTGCAATGCGTTGCATGGTTTCGGCGCCGGTTCCACTACCGATCAGAATCGGAATCAGGCCGCCAAGAATAACGGCAACCGTCATGGTTTTAGGCCGCACGCGCAGCGCAGCACCTTCGATCAACGCCTCGTGCAAATCACGCGGGCTTCGCAGCCGTCCTTCGGCTCTGAATCGTTCGACGGCCTGATCGAGATACACCAGCATCACCACACCGAATTCCGCCGCCAATCCCGCCAACGCAATCATGCCGACGCCGCTTGCGATGGAGAAATTATGGCCCAGCAAATAGAGAATCCAGACGGCGCCGACCAATGCGAACGGCAGCGTGCCGAGAATCAGCAGCGCCGACCCGACTCGCTTGAACGCCATGAAAAGCAGCACGAAGATGACGGCCAAGGTGGCGGGGACGACCCAGGCCAGGCGCTTCGCCGCGCGTTCGAAATATTCAAACTGACCGGACCAGGCGATGGAATAACCGGCGGGCAGACGCAGTTCCGCTGCGGCAGCGCGCTGCGCATCATGCACGAACCCGACCAGATCGCGATCGCGCACATCGACATACACCCACAGCGACGGGCGCGCGTTTTCGCTCTTGATCATCGGTGGCCCGTCGGTGATCTTGAGTTGTGCGACAGCGCCGAGCGGCACTGTCGCGCCGGTCTCCGTCACAATCGGCAATGCGCGCAGATCCGCGACGGAATCGCGCAGTTCACGCGGGAAACGCACGTTGATCGGAAATCGGGCGAGGCCTTCGATCTTCTCACCGATGTTCTCGCCGCCAATTGCCGTCGCCACTACGCTTTGTACGTCCGAGATGCTCAACCCATGGCGAGCGGCCGCAACGCGATCGATGGTCACATCGATATATCGGCCGCCGGTGATGCGCTCGGCAATCACGGAGGACGCTCCGGGCACTTGCTTCACCAGACGTTCAACGTCCTGCCCGATCCTCTCCAATGTCGCAAGGTCGGCGCCCGCGATTTTGATCCCCACCGGGCTCTTGATGCCCGTTGCCAGCATGTCGATGCGATTGCGGATCGGCTGCACCCAGACATTCGCCAAGCCGGGAATCTGCAGGCGCCGATCGAGCTCGGCGATGATCTTGTCCATCGTCATTCCCGGCCGCCACTCATTCTCGGGCTTGAGCTGAATCGTGGTCTCGAACATTTCCAGCGGCGCCGGGTCTGTCGCCGTCTCCGCACGACCGGCCTTACCGAATACGGTCTTCACCTCTGGAACAGTCTTGATGAGGCGATCCGTCTGCTGCAGGATTTCGCCAGCTTTGGAGGCTGACAATCCCGGCAACGCAGTCGGCATATAAAGCAAATCGCCCTCTTCCAGCGGCGGCATGAATTCGCTGCCGATCTGGCTGAGCGGAAACAGCGTCAACAGCACAGCGATCAACGCACCGACCAAGGTGATACGCGGATGCCGCAACACTCGCCGCAAGAGCGGCAGGTACGCGGCGATGAGCCAGCGATTCAGCGGATTCTCGGATTCGCCGCGAATGCGTCCGCGAATCGCGTACGTCATAAGCACTGGGATGAGCGTGATGGACAGACCGGCAGCAGCCGCCATCGCATACGTTTTCGTATAGGCGAGTGGCGCGAACAGTCGCCCCTCTTGTGCTTCCAGCGTAAACACCGGCACGAATGAAAGCGTAATGATCAACAGCGAGAAGAACAGCGCCGGCCCGACTTCCACCGACGCCTCGACTATGAGCGCGAGATGTTCGCGTGCATTCGGCTCACCGTGCACCGCACGCCAGTGTTCGAGCTTCTTGTGCGCGTTTTCGATCATCACGATTGCGGCGTCAACCATCGCGCCGATGGCAATCGCGATGCCGCCAAGCGACATGATGTTGGCGTTGATGCCTTGTGCATGCATCACGATGAACGCGGCAAGCACACCGATCGGAAGTGCGACGATAGCGACCAGTGCGGACCTTAGATGCCATAGAAAAACCGCGCACACCAGCGCCACCACAATAAATTCGAGCAGCAGCTTGTGCCAGAGATTGCGTACGGCTCGTTTGATCAGCTCGCTGCGATCGTAGGTGGTTACGATTTCCACGCCCTTAGGCAAGCTCTTGCTCAGCACGGCGAGCCGCGTTTTCACGGCTTCGATGGCTTCGAGGGCGTTTTCGCCAAAGCGGACCACCACGACTCCGCCGACCACTTCTCCCTCGCCGTTCAACTCGGCGATGCCGCGCCGCATCTCCGGCCCCAACTGCACGCGCGCCACATCGGCGAGCAACACGGGAGTTCCCGTATTGGAGACGCTCAGCGGAATCTGTCGGAAATCATCGAACGATTCCAGATAACCCTTGGCGCGCACCATGTACTCCGCTTCCGCCAACTCGAGCACGGAGCCACCCGTTTCCTGATTTGCCGCCTGTATTGCCTCCTTCACATTCGCAAGTGGAATTCCATACAGACGAAGCTTGTCCGGATCGACCTGCACCTGATACTGCTTCACCATGCCGCCGATAGTTGCGATCTCGGCCACGCCGGGAATCGTCTTCAATTCGTAGCGGAGAAACCAGTCCTGCAATGCGCGAAGCTGGGCAAGATCATTTTTCCCGCTGCGATCGACCAACGCATATTCGTATACCCAGCCCACCCCCGTCGCGTCAGGGCCAAGCGAGGGCGTCACGCCTTTCGGCAATCGTCCGGTGGTCTGACTCAAGTATTCGAGCACGCGCGAGCGTGCCCAATAGAGATCCGTGTCGTCGTCGAACAGGACGTACACGAACGAATCACCGAAAAACGAATACCCGCGCACCGTCTTCACACCCGGCACGGACAGCATGGTCGTCGTAAGCGGATAGGTGATCTGATTCTCGACCAACTGTGGCGCCTGCCCCGGATAAGGCGTGCGAATGATGACCTGCACGTCGGACAAATCCGGAATGGCGTCGAGCGGTGTGTGCAGGGTGCTGTAAACACCCCACACTGCGATCAGCATTGATGCGAGCAACACCAACAGGCGATTGGCTATCGACCAGCGAATCAGCGCGGCGATCATTGGCCGCTCCCGCCAACTGGTCGGATCGACTCGATGACATACTCGCCGGCCTCCGGCTCGATCTTGACCTCGAAGATTACTTTTGCGCCGGGCTGCAAACGCTCCGCAGCCTTGGCGTCGCGCAACTTGAAGGTCATTGTCATTGCGGGCCACTGCAACGCAGGGATGGGGCCATGCGAGAGGGTCACCGCGCCTTGTGCCGGCGCCACCTCTTTCACCGTGCCGCGACTGATTACCGTTGCTTGCGCTGCATTGTCGCCCTCGGCTATGCCCTGCGCTGGAGCTGTCTTTGACTCCGAGCTCGCCCCGCCTGAAGCGAGTCGCGCAAGCACGCCGTTAAGCGACGCTTCCGAGTCGATCAGGAATTGACCGGACAGCACCACCTCATCGCCAGCATGCAAGCCGGAGCGCACTTCCGTACGCCCGCCCGCTTCTTCCGCCGTCTCCACTTCCACCGGCACGAACCTGCCGTTCTCAACCAGCAGCACGACCTTGCGTGCGCCTGTGGCGATCACGGCCTCGCTCGGAACGGTAAGCGCTTCGCGTTGCTCCGTCTCAAGCGCCACTTGGGTGTACATCCCGGGGCGCAGCAACCCCTTCTCGTTCGGTACTTCGATGCGAACTTGAACGGTACGAGAAGCAGCGTCGAGTTGCGGATAGACGTAATCAACTTTACCTGTGAAGGAAGCTCGAGGCAGCGCGTCGACGCGGATCTCGGCCGCCTGGCCTTCACGCGCTCCGCCCAGTTGTCGTTCGGTCAATTCAGCCAGCACCCAGACACGCGCAAGCCCAGCGAGTTGCACGATGGTCTGACCCGGCATCACTTGCGCGCCTTCGCGCACGCCCAGTTCGCGGACAATTCCTGCAGTCGGCGCATAAACGCCCACCCGAGAGCGAGGCGTGGTCGACTTTTCCAAAGCTCGAATTTCGCCGCCGCTCATGCCCAGCAGTCGCAATCGCTCGCGCGCAGCGGCGCGTAACGCGTCGACGTCCGGCACATTCGCAACACGCGTCAAGGCGACGAGTTCGTGCTGGGCCGCGAGCAGTTCAGGCGAATAGATATCGGCGATTTTTTGCCCCGCCTTCACCGGGTCGCCTTCGGCGCGCACGTACAACCGCTCGATGAATCCCGCCGTCCGGGTTTGAATCGCTTCCACTTGATGTTCGTCGAAAGCCACGCGCCCCACCGCGACCAGCGGCGCTTTTTGCGTCGTGATCTCGGCTTTTCCCACCCGCATCCCGAGGCTCTGCATCACGTTCGGCGATACGCGCACGCCCTCACCGTCCGCATCATCCGCGTATCGTGGGATCAGCGGCATATCCATGAAGGGGGACTTGCCCGGCTCGTTGAACTTTTGCCTCGGCACCATCGGGTCATGCCAATACAGCACTTGCTTGCCCGAACCGTCTTGCACCACGCCGTTGATCACTCCACCTTTTTGCGGCCCCGATGCAAAATCTGCAGGCGCGTTTCCTGGCGTACTGCGCTCGCCAATCCACCACGCACCAATGCCGATCGACAGCAGCGCGACCAGGGCAACCGTACCCACTGCGATGCGCTTGTTCATGGTGTATCCCCCGTCAGGTATTCGTGGCGAATCGCGGTGCGCAGTAGTTCTGCTTCGATCATGACGTGCTCGCTCTCGGCTTCAATCGCCCCGCGCCGCGCTTCCCATACAGCGGATAGAGGCAGCGTCCCGGCTGCATAGCCAGCCGTGGCCATCTGCAAACGCGCAAGCGCGGCGGGGATGAGGCGCTCTTCGTGTTCAAGCAGCCGTGCTTGCGCGGCCTCGTGGTCTGCTCGCACGGCGAGGAAGTCGGCCCGCAGTTGGCGCCGCTGATCGAGCGCCATACTGCGTGCACGTTCGACCAGGGCCAATTTCTCGGCAAGCCGGCGATCCTGTCGATTGGCCTGATTGAGCTGCAGCGGCACGGCGATCTGAAAGCTGACCATGTCCGACCGATCTTCAAGCCGATGGCCGTACACCACTCCCCAACTCCAGTCCGACTTGCGATCGACACGCGCGCGCTGCGCTTCGAAACTTGCCACTTGTTCAGCCTGACGACGCACGGCGAGCTTGGGGTGATTTTCCAAAGAGACGTCTGCGCGCAACGTGGGTCGCATCAACGCTTTGGTTTCGTCCGAGAGCACTGGAGGAAAGGGACGGAATGCGGCATCGCCCAACCAGCGCGACAGTTGCGCACGGGCCCGCCCGGAAGCGTTTTCCGCCGCGATGCGTCGATCGTTCATGCCGGCCAGCATGGTGTCCAACTGAAAGATTTCGCTTGCGGCGACGGCGCCTGTCGCGATTTTTTGGCTCGCCACTTTTCGTTCAGCGGCAAGCTCGGTCGCGATCCGTCCATAGAGCGCGGAGCGCTGCGCTGTTTCATACGCATCCGCCCACGCAAGCTTTGCGTCGCGGATCGCCTGTCGCGACTCGGCAATGCGTTCCAATTGCCATTGTTCGCTTTCCGCTTGCATGCGATTCGCGGCAGCCTGGCGCTTTTCGAGGGGCACCATTTCCTGCGTGACGCCGATGGTGCTCATCGTCATGTCGTCACGATTGAAGTGCAGCGCATCGCTGCCGGTAATCGGCACGTTTTGCGCGCCCAGCGTTAAAACGGGGTCCGGCAATTGCGCTTCCGCAACTGCTGCTTCCCGCGCTGCGGTCGAGGCATGGCCATAGACGTCGAGCTGCGGTTGATGCTCGAGCGCCAGCCGGGCGGCTTCG
>DATCWO010000174.1:0-6797 GCA_036566325.1 Burkholderiales bacterium
CGGCCCGCCGGGATAACCTAAACCGAGCAATTGAGCGGTCTTGTCGAAGGCTTCGCCTGCCGCATCGTCGAGCGTTTCACCGAGCAGGGTGTAGCGACCGACGGCTTCGACCTGCATCAGTTGCGTATGGCCGCCGGAGACCAGCAGTGCCACGAAGGGAAATTCGGGCGCCGAGGGGGACAGCAGGGGCGATAGCAGATGGCCTTCGAGATGATGAATGCCGATGGCGGGGATGCCGAGTCCGAAGGCCAGCGCATTCGCGACGCTCGCACCGACGAGGAGCGCGCCCGCCAGTCCCGGCCCTTCGGTGTAGGCGATCGCATCGAGATCGGTGACGCGCTTGCCGGCCTGACCCAGCACCTCGTCGATCAACGGCAAGGCGCGGCGAATGTGGTCGCGGGATGCCAACTCCGGCACGACGCCACCGTATTCCGCGTGCATCGCGATCTGCGTATGAACAGCGTGCGCGAGCAGGCCGGCGCGGGTGTCGTACAGGGCGATGCCGGTTTCGTCGCAGGAGGTTTCGATGCCGAGGACGAGGCGCGCGGATTGAGAAGAAACTTGATTCGACATGACGCAAGCGTAGCCGATCCGGCGGCGAAGCCGAAGCGCCAGTCGCTGTTCGCTACGACACGCTCAGTGACCGGTCGCGTTCAGCCGGTGTGCGTCCAACGCCGATGCAGTTTTTGCGCGATACCGTCGAGCATGAAGCCCAGCGCGCCGATCAGGACGATGACCGCCATGAGTTCCGAATAGGCGAGACGATCGCGCGTATCCAGAATGAAATAACCCAGGCCGGAACTGACCCCGAGCATTTCGCAGGGAACGAGCACGATCCAGATGATGCCGATGGCCACGCGCGCGCCGGTCAGGATGTGTCCCAAAATGCCGGGCAGAATGATTCGGAACAGGATCTCGCGACGGGTGGCGCTAAGGCTTCTCGCGAGCATCAGCCATTTCGGATCCAGACTGCGTACGCCCGCAGTGGTATTCAGGATGATCGGCCAGACGGCGGCGAAGGTCAGCAGGAAGTAAATCGGGGCATCGCCGATCCCGAACACCATCACGGCGATCGGCATCCACGACAATGGCGAAATCATGCGCAGGAACTGAAAGGCGCTGCTGGTGCTGCTTTCGAGTATGCGCGACGTTCCTACCGCCAGACCAATGGGCACGCCCAACGCCAGCGCGAGGCCCAGGCCGATGAGCACGCGTTTCATGCTGGTGACGGTGTGTACCGTGAGCTGATTTTGCACCAGCAACTGGTACAGGCTCTCGAAGGTCTCGCCGGGGCTGAGCAGGTCGGCCATCGCGACGCTTTCCTTGAGCCAGTACGTGCCCAGCCCCCACATCAGCAGCAGCGCGAACATTCCGAGCAGGCTCAGTTCCAGCCGGTTGCCTGAACGGTTGAGAAGAAGGCTTTTGATCATGATGTGTGCGGTCGGGATGGCGGCTACGAGGGAAGCGCGCCGGAGACACGGTGGCCCCGGCACGCGCCGTCGCTCAGGTGGTGATGATTTCCTTACGGGTGAAGTTGTTGGGCAGACCGAAGGCGGACATGCCGCCGATATCGGCAATCGCTTTCTTGACGAAGCGATCGTCCACCAGATCACGCGCCACGAAAGCCGGGTCCAGCTTCTGCAGGAAATCATTGCGCCCCAGCACTAGCGTGGTCTTGAGCATGGTAATGAGCGATTCGGTGTAGCTCGGGAATGGGTAGGGCTGGAAGTCGATGCGCTTCTCCTTCCAATCGGCGTGCTTGATGGCGCCGGAGGCGACGTAGGCAGCGTGTTGTTTTGCATCGGGTGCGAGCACGCGCGCCAGCGCCTCGTAGGTATGAGGCGTGTAGTGCTGCGCGCTGTCCTTGGACAGAATGCGCGCGGTTTCTTCGCGGTGATCCTGAATCCAGGCCTGAGCCTGCACGATACCGTTGACCACTTTCTGCGACCATTCCGGGCGCTTGTTCAGATCATCCTCGTTCATCAGCACCACGCAGCAGGCGTGGTCCTTCCACACGTCGGCGGTGAAACGCAGGACCTTGCCGACCTTGAGCACCTCGGCCGCGGCATTGAACGGTTCGGCCACGATGTAGCCGGCGATCTGCTTGGTGGCCAGCCCCGGCAGCATGTCGGACGGTGCCATGACCACCAGCTTGACCTGTTTGGGGCCGGGCGTGCCGTCGCTGATGGATTCGATGCCTTCGCTTTTGAGAATGTGCTGCAGCACCACGTTGTGAATGGAATACCAGAACGGAATGGCGACGGTCTTGCCGCCCAGATCGCTCAGGCTGTTGATGTCCGGCAGGACGGTCAGGCTGGAGCCGGCCATGTGATTCCAGGCCACGACCTTGGCGCGCGACTGGCTGCCGTAGCGCGCCCACACGGTCATGGGCGAAAGCAGGTGGACAGCGTTGACCTGTCCACTCAGGAAGGCCTCGACCAGTTGCGCCCAGCTGCGGAACAGCCGCGGCTTCTCGACCTCGATGCCTTGTTTCTGGAACAGGTTGTTGTGATGCGCGACAAGCAGCGCAGTGGCGTCGGTGATCGGCAGATAACCGATGCGTAGCGGCGCGTTCGGCTCGGCCGCCATGGCCTGATTGGAGCTTTGCAGCAAGGGCAGCGCGCCCATGGCGGTGAACATCGCGGACAGTTTGAGGAACTGGCGGCGACGTTCCGACGTATCGCTCTCACTGGTGATGATCGTATCTGTTTGGCTAGTAGGCGTTTTCATAGGCTCAGGAATCAAGATTAGAAGGATTGCGCGTGGCGCGGCGAGCCTCGCGTAGCGCTTGGACGATCTCGACCCGCATATAGGTCAGGTCGGGCAGGACTTCGTCACGGGGGTGGGGCATGTCGATGCGCCACTGGCCGATCAGGCGGCCGGGAGAGCGGCCGATGAGCAGGATGCGGTCGGCCACGATCAGCGCTTCGTCGATGTCGTGTGTGACGAGAATCGCGGAAGTCTGGTGGCGGGCGGTAATTTGCTGCAGCAGCGCCTGCATCTCGCTGCGGGTGATTTCGTCGAGAGCGCTGAACGGTTCGTCCAGCAGCAGGATTTCGGGTTTGCGCGCCAGACTGCGGGCCAGCGCCGTGCGCTGTGCCATGCCGCCGGAGAGTTCGGCGGGGTAGCGCGCAGTCGCGCGTTGCAGATCGACCTCAGCAATCGCTGCTCGCACGCGCTGCTGTTTTTCGGCGGGGCTGATCTGCGGCTGGTATTTGAAATCCAGACCAAAACCGACGTTCTCTTCGAGCGTCAGCCACGGCAGCAGGCACGGGTCCTGAAAGACAAAGCTCAGGCGTGGGTGCGGTCCGAGCAACTGTTCGCCGTTCACCTGCACCGCGCCCTTGTTGGGCGTTTGCAAGCCGGCCAGCACGCGCAGCAGCGATGACTTGCCCACGCCGCTGGGGCCGAGCACTGCGACTACTTCGCCGGCCGCCAACTGCATCGAAAAATCGCGCAGCACGGTGTTGGCCGGCTGATTGGGCTGGGTGGTGTAGCTGAGCTCGATGTCGTGAGCACTCAGCACGATCGGGCGGCTGGACGCAGTCGATGTCGTCATGGCTCGATCAATCCGGGACGAGAAAAAAATCGGCTTTGGACACGCCGCAGTCCGGGCAGATCCAGTTATCGGGGATCGCTTCGAACGGGGTGCCGGGCGCAATGCCGTCTTCGGGTATGCCGGCCGACTCGTCGTAAATGAAGCCGCAGGGGCCACACATCCACTGCGCCATTACGCGGCCTCGACCTGTCGCTGTTCGAGTTCGTGGATTTCCTTGCGCAGGTGCTTCAGCGCCGGGGTCACGATGGCGACGAAAACCGCTTCGCGCAGACGGCGCTGGGCAGGGTGGCGCATTAGATAGCCGCGCGCGCCAGCGTGCAGCACGGCTGAATTCGCCGCGCGCAAGGCAAGTTCGGATGCGCGAGCGCGCAATTTCAGGACAGGCAGGATCGGCGCGGCGCCGGCTTGTGCCTGTCTGGCCAGCGCGAGGACCTGGTTTTTCGCTTCCGCCAGTTCGGTCGCGAGTTCTGCGCCCTGGTCGTCGAGATAGACGTTGACGTGCGCGTGGCTGGCGTTACTTTCGCGGATTGTCTTGAGGCAGCCTTCGATCACGCCAAAGCCCATACCGGTCTGACCCAGCACGAAGCCCGGCTTGATGCGTTGGATGTATGCCGCGAACTGGTGCGGGTGGGCCAGCACCTGATCGGCGCCGATCAGCACGTCCTTGAAGCGCACGTTTAGGGTCTGCGTACCCTCCATCCCGGAAAAGGCGGGGCAATCGTGCAATTCCAGACCGGCCGCCCGACCTTCCACCGCGAACATGACGTAACCGCCGTCTTCGACCGAGGCCGCCACGATGATCAAATGATCAGCGCCGATGTTCGACACCCAGGGCAGAACGCCATCGATGCGATAGCCGTCACCGTCGTGCCGGGCGTTCAACTGCATTTTCTCGATGCCGGCCAGATGCTTGACCGGATTGGACATCCCGGTGCCGGCAAGCAACTCGCCCCGGGCGACGCGCTCCAGATAGCGCTGACGCACCGCTTCATTCGGCGCATGTTGCAGATACCAGGCGCAGGTCGATTGGCACCACACCAGAAATGCGGTCGACCCGCATTCGCTGCCGATCAGGGTTGTAACCTCGATTTGCCGGGCCAGGTCGAGTCCCAGACCGCCCAGTTCCTGCGGGACGCTGGCGCTAAACCCTCCCAAAGCGCCCAGTTTGCGCAGATACGCTTCCGGGTAGACACCCTCCTGATCAATGGCATTGGCCAGCGGCGCGAGTTCAGTCTTGGTCAGCGCGGCGATAGCCTGCAGTGTGTCGGGAGCGTCGGACTGGCTCATTGCGGTCGTTCCTTGTGTGGCGCCGTGGCATCAGGCGCGGCGTGCGACCCGTGAGCCGGGTCGATGCCATGCGGGCGCTTCAGGCCCCCATGGCAAGCTGTTATTCAGTTATTTTGTATGCGCTCAGGCAAACGGCTGGAGTTCGGGATTAATCGGGGTCTGCGCGACATTGTTGGCGTAGTTGCACAGGGTCGCGAGACTCACGCCGAGCACGACTTCGAGAACGTTGGCCTGCGTATAGCCCGCGGTCAGAAACTGCTGCAGTTCGGCGTCTGTAACCTGGCCTTTTTTGTCGATAACGGCCAGCGTGAACAAGGCTAGTGCGTTGAGCTTGGGGTCGCTCAGCGCTTTCGTTCCACGCAAGGCCTGCACCACCTCTTCGGGCATTTGAAGTTTCTTACGCGCGAGTTTGGTATGGCCGGCCAGGCAGAAACCGCAGCCATTACGCGTGGCGGCTGTAATCTGAATAACTTCTCGTTCTGCGGCAGACAGACTGTTGCGCGCATTAATACCGCTGACGACCTGATAGGTCTCAAGCGCGGTCGGTGCGTTAGCCAGAACGCCGAGCAGATTGGGTAGGAAACCATTATTCTTTTGCGCGGTTAGCAGGCGTTCTTTAGCTTCGGCTGCGGCGCTGTCAGGAGTTTGGATGGCAAGGCGGCTCATGAGTATCAATCTTCGGCTTAGGGTTATATTGCTTAAAATTCTATTGAAAATTTAATATATGCAAAAAGAATATAAAGACATAAGCTTATTCCTGATCTTTATATTCAGCGCGTCTAGGAGAAGTATTCGGCGTTTGCTCAGAGGGGTTCAGTCGCACCTTTCCGGCACGCTGGGCGGCTTGTGCCAGGTGATATGAATTGGCTATAATCGCCGCCTTTCCGCTCACCCCTACCCGGAGCCAGTCTTTAATGCCGAGCGTTCGCGTCAAAGAAAACGAGCCGTTTGAAGTGGCCCTGCGCCGTTTCAAGCGCACTGTCGAAAAAACCGGTTTGCTTACCGAACTTCGCGCCCGCGAGTTCTATGAGAAACCCACCTCAGAGCGCAAGCGCAAGCTAGCCGCCGCGGTCAAGCGACACTACAAGCGGCTACGCAGCCAGCAACTGCCGCCCAAGCTGTACTAAGAAGAACAGCACGCTCTTTCCTATTTACGCCCCGACCATCTGAACGTGCTTTGGATGGTCGGGTTTGCTATTGGTGGTCAAGATGTCGCTCAAAGCCCGCATTACCGAGGACATGAAGAACGCGATGAAGGCGAAAGACGCACAGCGTCTGGGTGCCCTGCGTTTGTTGCTTGCGGCCATCAAGCAGCGCGAAGTCGATGAGCGCATCGAGCTGACCGACGCGGACGTGCTGTCCGTGATCGAGAAAATGCTCAAGCAGCGCCGCGATTCGATTTCGCAGTACCAGTCCGCGAATCGTCAGGACTTGGTCGATCAGGAAAATTTCGAAGTGGGCGTGCTCAGCGCTTACATGCCGGAACAAGCCGATGAAAGCGAGATCGCGGCCGCCGTCGAGGCGGTGATCGCTGCGACCGGCGCGAAAGGCGTGGTCGACATGGGCAAAGTCATGGCTGCCGTCAAAGCCAAGCTGACCGGGCGCGCCGACATGGCGAAAGTCTCAGGGCTGGTAAAAGCCAAACTGGCAGGCTGAGGACAAAAGCATTTAACGCTTGCGCTTTGCGCAACGTCGCCTATAAAGGCTGAGACGTCGTCGGCAATTCACGGAAGAAGACAAACTGCGCGCGGTTCGTCCTGGCTTCCGTCACTTCATTGGCGAAACGCTGAAGAATGTGAACTGGAAAGCAGCCCCGTACGTGCTTCGAGTGGTGCGAAATCGGACGTGATCCCGGAATCCTTCAAGCAGGATCTGCTTAACCGCGTCGACATCGTCGATGTCATCAACAGTCGCGTGCCGCTTAAAAAAGGCGGCGCGAACTGGATGGCGT
>DATCWO010000030.1:0-8076 GCA_036566325.1 Burkholderiales bacterium
GCTGGCGTTGTCCGGGCTGTATTTGCGCTGGCCGCGCCGCTGGAGCGATGTGCGCGCCTGGTTCACCTTCCGCTTCGCGCACAAGGGACGCAGTTTCCTGTGGGGTATGCATTCGGTGGTCGGTACGTGGGTGCTGATTCCCTATCTGCTCATGGCGCTCACCGGGCTGTACTGGTCGTACGACTGGTATCGCAACGCGCTCTTCGATATGACCGGGACCTCGCGCCCCGCCGCACAGGGCGAACCGCGCGGCGGTGACGGCGCAGCACGCAAGGGTGAGCGCAATGAACGCGCGCAGCGCGCGGTCGAACCGATCGATATCGACGCGCTGTGGCAGGTGTTTCGCAGCGAGGCAGGCGCATTCGAGAGCACGACGTTGCGTCTGCCCGAGCGCGCCGGTGAGCCGGTGCGGATCGACTATCTCCCGCGCGGCGCAGCGCACGAACGCGCCAGCAACCGGCTGCTGCTTGATCCCGCCAGCGGCGCGATCAAGCAGCACGAACGCTACGTCGAAAAAACCGCCGGTGCGCAATTCATGGCGAGCATTTTCCCGCTGCATTCCGGCAGCTTCTTCGGTGTGGGCGGCGTGATCGCATTGATGATTGCCAGCCTGCTCATGCCGCTTTTCGCCATTACCGGCTGGATGCTGTATCTCGATCGGCGCAAAACCAAGCGTGCCGCGCGCGCCGCACGCGGCACGCCCGCTCCGGCGTCGCCGGCGCGCAGTGTGACTACGCCGGAATTGCTGATCGGTTTCGCCAGTCAGACGGGCTTCGCCGAACAACTCGCCTGGCAGACGGCGGGATCCCTGCAGGCGGCCGGCGTGCCGGTGACCGTGCGTCCGCTCGGCAGCATCGATCGTGATGGTCTGAGTCGATTCAAACAGGCGTTGTTCATCGTCAGCACTTTCGGTCAGGGCGAGCCACCCGACAATGCGCGTGGCTTCGCTCGCGGACTCATGCGTGAATCGCTATCGCTGCAGAACCTGCGATTCGGACTGTTGGCCATCGGTGATCGCCACTATCAGACCTTCTGCGGTTTCGGCCATGCGTTGGAGCAGTGGCTGCAGCGTCTCGGCGCGCAGCCGATGTTCGACCGCGTTGAACTGGACCGGCGCGATGCGTCGGCGCTGCGCGACTGGCACAGCAGGCTGCGTACATTCGGTGCGGTCGACGTACCGGCGCAGCCGGCGCCTGCCGAGTACACGCGCTGGCGGCTGGCGGCGCGCCAGCATCTCAATCCCGGCAGTGCAGGCGAAGCGACCTTCCATCTCGAACTGCAACCGGCGGAGGCGAAGCTGCCGACGTGGCGTGCGGGCGATCTAGTCGATGTGCTTGTGCAGCAGAGCGAAGATCGCGTTGCCGGCTGGTTGGCGCAAACGCCGTTCGACGGCTGCGAGATCGTGCGGCACAACGGACGCACCGGCCCGCTCGCCGTGGCGCTCCAGCACTGCGAACTGCCGCAAGCGGCCAGCGTGGCGCCGGATACCTCTGCGCAGATGCTCATCAACGGTCTCCCTGCACTTGCGCCGCGCGCGTTTTCCATCGCGTCACTGCCGCAGGACGGACGGGTGCATCTGCTCGTGCGGCAGTCGCGCCTGCCGGATGGCAGACTCGGTCTCGCTTCTGGCTGGCTGACGCAGCACCTTGATCTCGGCGCGGAAATCGAGGTGCGGGTCCGCACCAACGCCGGCTTCCATCTGAACGACAGCGATGCCCCGCTCATTCTGATCGGCAACGGTACGGGGATGGCCGGTCTGATGGCGCATCTGAAAGAACGCGTGCGCAACGGACGTCGCCGTAACTGGCTGATCTACGGCGAACGCAACGCAGCGCACGACTACTACTACCGAGGCGAAATCGAGAACTGGCAGGCGCATCGGTTCCTGCAGCGCATCGATGTGGCTTTTTCGCGCGACCAGGCCGAACGTCGGTATGTGCAGCATTGCTTGCAACAGGCGGCGCCCGATGTCGCTGCCTGGGTGAACAACGGCGCATCGATTTACGTGTGCGGCAGTTTGCGAGGCATGGCACAGGACGCCGACAGTGTGCTGCGCGAAATTCTCGGCGATGAAAAACTGCAATGCCTGATTGCCGAAGGCCGATATCGGCGCGATGTGTATTGAACGTTAAAACGGAGCTGCGGAATGACTTGGGAAAACGTGATGACGTGCCGGGTAGGGTCGCGAGTGCGCGCAGCTGTACGAGCGAGGGCAAAGCCGATTGGAGCTTTGGCCGTTTCGACATCCCATCGGCCGTGGCCGAAAAATCCCGATCACGGCTCCTTTAGATTATTTCGAATGGCGATCGCCGCACTCGCTGTTTGCGTCGCGGCATGGTCGATGGCGGCGCATGCGGAACAAAATGCTGAAGTAATCGTGCACATGCTCGATTACGTGGCGGTCGATTACGCTGCCGCAGTGCAGGACGGCAAGGTTGTCAGCGCGGCTGAATTCGAGGAAATGCAGGATTTCACCAGGCAGGCTGCGACGCAACTTCAGGCGCTGCCTACGCGTTCGCAACAGGCGACATTGCTCGAAGACGCGCGTGCGCTGGCGCAGCGCGTGCACGACAAGGCGGCGCCGAGCGAGATTGCGCAGCGCGCGGGCGATCTGCGGCGCGGTGTGATTGCAGCCTGGGGCATCGTCGTTGCGCCGCGCGCCGCGCCCGACCTCGCTGCCGTAGCGCCGCGTTACGAATCCCTCTGCGCCGGTTGTCATGGTGCGACGGGCAAGGGCGACGGCGCGTTGGCGGCGGGCCTGGATCCCGCCCCGTCGAATTTTCATGACGACGAACGCATGCGCGCGCGCAGCGTGTACGGGCTGTACAGCACGATCAGTCTGGGCGTCAACGGCACGTCCATGCCTTCGTTCGCCCATCTTTCGGAAGACGAGCGCTGGGCACTGGCCTTTCATGTCGCAGGATTGCGGACAAGCGAACCGGCCATCGCCGCAGGCAAGGCGCAGTGGCAAAACGGCGCGGGTCGCGATGTGTTCACAGGTTTGCGTGAAGTGACCGCGCTGAGCGCCAACGAAGCGGTCGAGCGCGGCGGTCCGGGCATGGCGTCGGTGCTGGCCTATCTGGTGCAGGAGCCGGGCGCCGCAGCGAGCGCCAAGGGCTCGCCCATCAGCACGACGCGCACGGTGTTGCAGGAAAGCATGAATGCCTATCAGCGCGGCGAGCGCGAGCTTGCGCAACGTCTTGCCGTCAGCGCCTATCTCGAAGGTTTCGAACTGGTCGAAACGAGTCTGGATACGCTCAATCCGAAATTGCGCGTTGAAGTCGAAAACGCAATGATCGCCTTGCGCACGCAAATGCGCGACGGTGCGTCGGCCGATACGGTACGAACCCAGATGCAAGCAATCGACGGTCTGCTGGATCGCGTGGAAGAGCTGCTTGGCGAGCAGGAACTGTCGCCTTCGGCGGCGGCACTTTCCTCGTTCATCATTCTGTTGCGCGAAGGACTCGAAGCGATTCTGGTGCTGGCCGCGGTGTTCGCTTTTCTGGTCAAGGCCGATCGTCGCGATGCCTTGCGCTGGGTCCATGCCGGCTGGATTGTGGCATTGGGGCTGGGCTTCTTCACCTGGTTCGCCGCCTCGTATCTGATTGAAATCAGCGGTGCCGGTCGCGAGTTGACCGAAGGTATCACCGCACTCGTTGCGGCGGCGGTGCTGCTGTACGTGGGCTTCTGGCTGCACAGCAAGGCGTACGCACAGGCATGGCAGCGCTATGTGCGCGAGAAGTTGCACGGCGCGCTCACGCGAGGCACGTTATGGGCGCTTGCGACGGTGTCTTTCCTGGCGGTGTATCGCGAAGTGTTCGAGGTCGTGCTGTTCTATCAGGCGCTCTGGACGCAGGCGGGTTCCGGCGGCGGCATTGCTGTCATCGGCGGCTTCCTTGCCGCGGTCGTCGCACTGGCGATCATTTCATGGCTGGTGTTCCGCTACGGCGTGCGTTTGCCGCTGGGGCCGTTCTTCGCCGCAAGCTCGATTCTGATGGCATTGCTGGCAGTGGTGTTCGTCGGCAAGGGCGTTGCCGCACTGCAGGAAGCCGGCCGCCTCACTATCGATGCGGTGGCCTTCCCGCGCATTCCGACGCTCGGCGTTTATCCGACCAGCCAGTCGCTCAGTGCGCAGGCGGTCGTGCTCGTGTTGGTGCTGGTCGGTTTCGGCTGGGGCTATCTGAGCGCGCGACGCGCGATGAATGCGGTTGCGGGCAAAAGCAGCTAGAAGAACGAATGAACTGGATTCCCGGTCACGCGGCTACGCCGCTGCCGGGAATGACGAGGAAGTTTTTGCCGTCACTCCCGCCTCCGATTAAACATTCGAGGGCGGGCTGCAGCGGGAGTCCAGTGAGTCGCGAGTCGGCGTAGAAAAGCGGATGGTGTTGCTCTCTGCTCTCCGCTGCCGTTAATGCAGTCGCCGCCGATTCGACGGCGCCATGATGAACTGCGGCGTCGCTGCGCTTTCGCCGCCGGCCGGCGGCGTGGTGCGGCTGAAGAGTTGATTGAGCAGCGCGACGACTTCGCCGATTTCGCTTTCGCCGAACTGGCGTGAAAGCAGATGCGAGACGTCTTCGATCATCGCCTGGCGCTGTGCTTCGTGAATCGCTTCGGCCGTCGGCCCCACGAACACGATGCCGAATTCATCCTGCCCGTCGTCGTAGTAGTAGGTCACTTCGACTTCGGCGGCGCGTTCGGTATAGGGATTGAGCCCTTGCAGCGCGACCTCAATGGTTTCCCGGAAATTCTGGCCGACGTCGCCGGTCCAGCAAATTTCGAGCACGCGCTGCTGTGCATCGAAACTGATGCCGGGCTCGTCCTCGTAGGCGCTGCGGGAATCCGCGAACGTATCTTCGTCGATGTACTCGAGCCACGCGCGCAACGCGGTTTCCAGCTCGGCAAGGCTGACGCCGTGGCGTAGCGGGATCGTCCCGTGGACGTGCACTTCCGTTCGCATCACTTCTCCAATCAGGACCGCAGGCAGGTGCAAGCGGTCCGGGTATTTTCCTCTTCTTTAAGCGCTGAGGAATATCGGCGCGCTACTTGCGGTCACTCCAGAATGTGCCGCCGGTCGCCCAGTCTTCCTTCTGAATCTCGGCGAAGAGAATATCGACTGCTTCCGCATCGCATTTCAGGATGCGCGACGCTTCGCGCGTCACGGCCTGGGCGAACTCGCGCTTCTGTTCCATGCTGCGGCCGGGAAACATTTCGACTCGAATCAATGGCATAAATCCTCCGGGAAGTGGCATCGACGCGCGCGCCCGCGTTCGCGCAAGAGCGGCGCGAGCAACGCGAAAGGGGCGGCTATCATAGCCAAGAACCCGACCGGAGAGAACGCGCATCGCGTTCTAAGCCCGATCAGGCCGCCGAGAACTCCTCGACGTCGATACGCCGACCCGCGTGATTCATCGTTTCCAGTCGCACCGGGAAGCGCCACAAGCGTGCCAGATGCGCCATTACTTTCGTGCTTTCCTCATTCAGCGGCCGATTGCGGTGCTGACGGTGGCGCACGGTGAGGGAACGATCGCCGTCGCGGTCGTAGCGCACCACCTGGATATCGGGCAGCAGATGATCGCGGTTGTATTGCCCGGCCAACAGGTGGCGCACGCGACGATAGCCTTGATCGTTGTGAATGCTGTCGATCTCATAGTACGGGTTGTCTTCGTGATCGCCGATGGCGAACAGGCGGAACTCGCGAATCAGGCGCGGGCTGAGGAACTGGGTGATGAAGGACTCATCCTTGTAGTTGCGCATGGCGGAGTCGAGCACCTTGAGCCAGTCGCCGCCGGCGATATCGGGGAACCAGTGACGGTCTTCTTCGTCCGGCCGTTCGCAGATGCGCTTGATGTCCTGCATCATGGCGAAGCCGAGCGCATACGGGTTGAGGCCGCCGTAGCCCGGTTCGTCGAAGCCGCGCTGGCACACCACGTTGGTGTGCAGGTGCAGGAACTCGACCATGAAGCCGTGATCCACCAAGCCCTTGTCGAACAATCGATTGACGATGGTGTAGTGCCAGAAGGTTGCCCAGCCTTCGTTCATCAACTTGGTTTGACCCTGCGGGTAGAAATACTGCGCGAGCTTGCGCACGATGCGAATGAGTTCGCGTTCCCAGGTCTCCAGCTTGGGCGAATATTTCTCGACGAAATAAAGCAGGTTTTCCTGCGGCTCGACCGGAAAGACGCCGCGACCGCTTGCGCCGTCCTTGGCCGGCTTGGTCGGCACGGTGCGCCAGATATCGTCGTATTGGCGCCAGGCGTGCGCTTCGCGTTCGCGCATGCGCGCCAGTTCTTCGCCGGCGGAGAGCGGGCGCGGATGCTGGTAACGATCCACGCCGTAGTCCTGCAAGGCGTGGCAGGCGTCGAGCAGCGCCTCCACGGCTTCGACGCCATGGTGTTCCTCGCACTGCATGACGAAGTTCTTCGCGAACACCAGGTAGTCGATGATCGCGTCGGCATTCGTCCATTGGCGGAACAGGTAATTGCCCTTGAAGAAGGAGTTGTGACCGTAGCAGGCATGGGCGATGACCAGCGCCTGCAGGGTCATTGTGTTGTCTTCCATCAGATAGGCGATGCAGGGATCGGAGTTGATCACCAGTTCGTAGGCCAGTCCGCGCGTGCCCTTGCGGTAGGCCTGTTCGTGGCGCAGATATTCCTTGCCGTAGCTCCAGTGGTGGTAGCCGATCGGCATGCCGGTCGACGCATAGGCGTCGAGCATCTGCTCGGAGCTGATGATCTCGATCTGGTTGGGATAGACGTCGAGCTTGAACTCGTTTCGGGCGATATCGGCGATCGCGCGGTCGTACTCCTGCAACAACTCGAAGTTCCAGTCGCCTCCGGTCGAGATGGGCTTCATGCTTATCTCCTGCTCGCTCAGCGTTGCTTGGTTTCCTTGCGGAACAGTTCGCGAAACACCGGATAGATGTCCGTACGCTTCGACACGCGCTTCATCGCAAAGTGCGGCAGATCGATGCGCTGATACGCCTGCCACAGCGTGCTCGTCTGTTCGAGACCTTCGGTCGGAATGTCGATGTAGGCGAAGTAGCGCGAGGGCGGCAGCAGTTCCTTCTCCAGGTAGCCGCGGCTTTTCTCCGGGTCGGCGCCGAATGCGTCGCCGTCCGAGGCTTGCGCGCCGTAGATGTTCCACAGCGTGGGTGGGTAGCGCTTGTCGATGATCTCCTTCATCAGTTCGAGCGCCGAAAGCACCACCGTGCCGCCGCTGTAATTGCCGTGAAAGAACTCCTCTTCGTCGACTTCGGAGGCATCGTCCGTGTGGCGCACGAAGACCAGGTCGACCGTCTCGTACTTGCGGGTGAGGAAGAGGTAGAGCAGCGCGAAGAAGCGCTTGGCCAGATCCTTCTTGTCTTCGGTCATCGAACCGGACACGTCCATCAGACAGAACATGACCGCCTGACTCACCGGTTGCGGCACCTTGACCCGGTGGCGATAACGCAAATCCAATTCGTCGAGGAAGGGTACATGGCGTCCGCGCGGCCCCACCGGCGGCGGTGTTTTCAGCCCGGCGAGCGCGCCGCGTGCCGCCATGCGGCGTGCCAGCGATTGTTTAAGCGAACGCACGATATGCAGATTGCGCGGCGAGCCGCTGCGCGTGAAACCGGCGGGCTGGCTGCGGCTGTCCTTGATGCTGCCAAGCACCGTGCGCGCAAGGCGCGGCAGTTCGAGATCATCGAGAAAGAGCTGCAGGAATTCCTCGCGCGACAGCGTGAAGGCGAAGCTGTCGATCGCCTCGCCTTCGCCGGCGCTATTGCCGGAGCCGTCGCCTTCGTCGTCGTCGGGACGGGGCAGCCGATCGCCGGGGGCGAAGGTTCGGTTGCCCGGGTGCACCATTTCGCGATCGCCGCCCTGGCCGTGGCGGAAGGTCGGCTCGGAAATATCCTTGATCGGGATTTGCACCTGTCCGCCCGATTCCAGATCGCGGATGGAGCGTTTGGCGACGATATCGCTTACCGCGCGCCGCAAGTGATCCTTGTAGCGCTCGATGAAACGCTGCCGGTTGACGGCGCTTTTGCGCCGGTCGTTCAGTCTGCGGTCAATGAAGGTCGACATGCGCTAAAACCTC
>DATCWO010000037.1:0-9193 GCA_036566325.1 Burkholderiales bacterium
AGTTGATCGTGATGCCGACGGTCGCGCCGTGCGCATGGTGGGCACCAATGCCGACATCACGGCGCTCAAGGAAGCCGAAGAGCACGCCCGCCGTCATGCGCGCGACTTCGAGGTGCTGTACGACCTGACACGCGATCTGGCGCTGCATCAGGATTTCGCCACACTGCTGCAATCCGTCATGGATCGCGCCAGGCGCCTGCTCGGCGCCGCCGCGGGCAGCATCTGGTTTTACGATCCGCTGCGCAACGATCTCGCCCTTGCGCTGGCGAGCAATCTCGATCTGGAAGTCGGCGCGCGCATGGAGATGGGCGAAGGCCTCGTTGGGCGCGTGGCGCGGGCGCGCCATGCGCTGATCGTGGAAGACTATTGCAACTGGCCGGAGCGCCCGCAGCGTTTTTCCGATGTAAACGGACATGGCGCACTGGCAGTGCCACTGGCGAGTCGCGGCACGCTGATCGGTGTGCTGTGCCTGTGGGATGCCGAGCCGGGTCCGTGCCGTTACAGCGACAACGATGCGCGCTTGCTGTCCATGCTCGCCGGCCCTGCGGCCATCGCCATTGAACGCATGCATGCGGAAGAAGAATTGCGCCGCAGCGAAGCGCGCTTTCGCAGCCTCACAGAGCTATCGTCCGACTGGTACTGGGAGCAGGACGCGGCGTTGCGTTTCACCCAGCTTTCGGGCGGCATGCTCGAACAGACGGGTTTCGATCCGCGGCAGGACATTGGTCTGACGCCCTGGGAACTCGGCGGCGTGGAGTTGTGCGAGCCGAGTTGGCCCGAACTTCGCGCAACGCTGGAGCAGCGTCTGCCGTTTCGCGACGCGCTCTATCGGCGCCGTAATGTCGGCGGGGATCTGCACTATCACAGCGTCAGCGGCGAGCCCGTGTTCGGCGAGGGCGGGGATTTCAAAGGTTATCGCGGCATCGGGCGCGACGTGACCGAGCGTTTCAAAGCCGAACAACGCATCCATCGCCTTGCGCATTACGATGCGCTCTCGGGGTTGCCCAATCGGGTGCTGTTCAACCAGCGATTGCAGCAGGCGCTGGTTCGAGCGCTGCGCTTCGACCGTTCGCTCGCGGTGTTGTCGCTCGACCTCGACCGCTTCAAGAACATCAACGACAGCTTCGGTCATTCCGCCGGCGATCAGGTCCTGCGGGAGGTCGCCGAGCGACTGACACGGATCACCAATGCGAGCGATACGGTCGCCCGCCTTGGCGGTGACGAGTTCGTCGTGCTGGTCGAATCCTGCGGCGGCGCAAGCGAGGTATCGGCGCTGGCGCGCACCTTGTTGGGCGCAGTCGGGCGGCCGTATGTCATCGCCGATCAGGAATGTCATATGACGGCCAGCATGGGCATCAGCATTTTTCCGCAGGACAGCAAAGACGCACAGGCACTGCTGCGCGATGCCGACACGGCCATGTACCGGGCGAAAGAGCGGGGCAAGAACAGTTTCCAGTTCTATTCCGCGCAAATGAATGCACAGGCTTTCGAGCGGCTGAACATGGAATCGAAACTGCGTCGCGCACTCGATCGCGACGAGTTCGAGCTGCACTACCAGCCGAGTATCGAACTGGCGACTGGGCGCATTATCAGCGTGGAGGCGCTGGTGCGCTGGCCGCAGGAAGATGGCACGTATATCGAGCCGGCCGTTTTCATTCCGGTAGCCGAGGACAGCGGCCTGATCGAACAGTTGGGCCAGTGGGTGCTGCATGCGGCCTGCATTCAGGCAAAGACCTGGCGCGCGCGCGGACTGCCGCCGATCCGGGTGGCGGTGAATCTGTCGGCGCGGCAATTCCTGCAGGAAGATCTGCTCGCCAACTTGGCGCTCACGATCGACGAGACGGGCATCGAACCGGCGCTGCTGGAATTCGAAATCACCGAAAGCCTGATGTTCAGCAATCCGGAGCAGGCCGCGGCGATATTGCATGCGCTCAAGCTGATGGGCGTGCGGCTGGCGCTCGACGACTTCGGCACTGGCTATTCGAGTCTGTCGTATCTCAAGCGCTTTCCCTTCGATCGGGTGAAGATCGATCGTTCTTTTATCCGCGATCTGCCGCGCGATCAGGACGACGCGGCCATAACGCGCGCGGTAGTCGCAATGTCGCACAGCCTGCGCATGTCCGTGACCGCGGAGGGCGTGGAAGAAGAGGCACAGCTTGCGTTCCTGCGTGCCTGCGGTTGCGACGCGGCGCAGGGCAACTATTTCAGCCCTGCGGTGAGCGCAGAGCGTTTCGATGCCCTGTTCGGGCGGGATCTGCTTACGCGACCGCTTTTGCGCTTAACCGAGATGCGGGTTCGTTAATGAAAAAGGCCGGCGATCGCCGGCCCCTTTTCATACGTGCTTGAGTTCGCCGATCAATTCGAATTCGACGGACGCAACTGCACGTACTCGAACAGTCGCACGACCTTTTGTACGCCGCTGGTGTTACGCGCGATTTCGGTCGCATCGTCGGCTTCCTGCTGTGTGACGAGTCCCATCAGATACACCGTTTTCGCTTCGGTGACGACCTTGACATGGATGGGATTGAACTTCTGTGCGCTCACCATGCGCGCCTTCACCTGGCTGGTGATGTAGGTGTCGTTCGAGCGACTGTTCATCGCGCTCGGCATGCCCACCTGAATTTCATTGAAAACCTTGCGGACGTCGTGCACGCGCTTGGCGATATTGTCGATTTCCGCCTTGCCTTCCGGCGTGGTGACTTCGCCGGTAAGCAGTACCTGACGGTTGTAGCTCGTCACGTTGACGTGTACCCGGGCGCCGAGATGCCCCTCGATTTCCTGGCTCATGGTCCATTCGATGCGTTGATCGGTGGCGAGGGTGTCGGGCTGGCGACGATCGGCGATCATTGCCGCGCCGCTGGCCGCGCCGCCGACGACCAGCGGGAAACAGCCGGTGGTCAGCACCGATGCGGATAGCACAAGTAAAACAGTTGCAATGCGGCGATTCATGCGTTCACTCCGTTCCTAATAAAAGACAGTCGATGCCGTCACACAAGCAGTGCAGCGTGAGGAGGTGGACTTCCTGGATGCGAGCAGTGCGGTTGTGCGGCACACAGATGTGCACGTCGTTCGGCGTCAGCCATTTGGCCATTTCCCCGCCGTCTTTACCCGTCAATGCCACGACGCGCATATCGCGTTCGTGCGCCGCATGGAGCGCGGCCACGACGTTCGGCGAATTGCCGCTGGTCGAGATGGCGAACAGCACGTCGTTGGCTTGCCCAAGTGCAAGCACCTGCTTGGAAAACACCTGGTTGTAGTCGTAATCGTTGGCGATGGAGGTGAGCGTCGAGGTATCCGTGGTCAGCGCAATGGCTGCCAGGCCGGGACGTTCGCGCTCGAAGCGATTCAACAGTTCGGCGGAGAAATGCTGCGAGTCGGCCGCCGAACCTCCGTTGCCACAGGCAAGAATCTTGCCGTTGCCGAGGAGACATTTCACCATCGCCTCGACGGCCTGGGCGATCGGTGCGGTGAGGGCGTCCACGGACGCGAGTTTGGTTTGGGCGCTGTCGTTGAATTGCTGGCGGATGCGTTCGGCAAGATCCATCGCGTGTCGAAGTGGGCGGCAGGAGATAAGGCGCCCGATTCTACTCTACGGATAGGCCTCGATCACTCGACGTAGACCTCAAACTCCATGCGCTTGCGCGTATTGCGGTGTTCGCGCAGCACACTGATGCGTGCTTCGACCGATTCGCCGTGATCCATCGCCCAGGCCAGTGCGCCGTTTTCGCGCCGCGGCACGTAGCCGAGTTTGAGGCCGCGCCATTCGATGCGCACGGCATTCGGATCGTAGGGATTGTGCGGTTCGCGAACGAGGTGCAATGGATCGCCGACGCGCAAATCGGTCCACACCTTCGCCGCCTCGTGATAGCGAAAACCCGCCAGGGTCGAACTCTGAACCAGCAGCTTCACGCTTTCCGCGCGTGCGGCACTGACCATGCAGCCAAACAGAAGAACAAAAAGCAGGCGTCGCATCATGGTTTCAGGCGCCGAAGGCGTCGCGCAGCCATTCAATGGCATCGGCATCGAGCGCATCGAGGACGATTACATCGAAGCGGCAGGGCTGCTCCGGCTTGTTCATCAGATAGTGACGGGCGGCACTAAGAATACGTGTCTGTTTGGTGCGATTCACGCTCTCGGCGGCGCCGCCGAAGGCATATGACCGCCGCAGCCGCACTTCGACGAAAACCAGGGTGTCCCCGTCCTTGGCGATGAGGTCGATTTCGCCGCTGCGACAGTTGTAATTGCGCGTGACGATGCGCAGGCCCTGCCGTTCGAGCCAGCCGGCCGCAAGCGATTCAGCTGCATTGCCGTCGGCGCGTTTCGTCACTCGATGAGCGTCGGCACGCCATCCTGGAAGACGGCGGCTCGGGGGCGGCGTTCGATGGTGCCGTCCGAGTGCACCGAGAGGTGACCGGTCAGGCCGTCCAGATCGAAACGATTGTGGCCATCGGCCAGTTGGGTGGCGATGAGATAGGCATCGACGCCGAGCGCGTAAAAACGCAGCACGTCGCCGCTCAGATCCATCGGTCGGGGAAAACTTGCCACGCTGGGATAGTCCTGCGACAGCAGCCACGGCATGTCGATGAAACGCACGCCGTTCAGATCGACCATGCCGACCGGATCGGGTGGAAAGATGTTCACTTGCGACGTTGCATAGACCGGGATCTGCGCCGGCAGGTACGGGCGGATCATGCGCGCTTCCTGATATTGCGCCGACAGGAAAATACCGTCGAGCGTGCGTTCGGTGAGCATGCTGCGCATTTGCGTGAGATCGCTGTTCGGCTGCGCTTCGAGCGTGACCGAGGCCTCGCCGCCCAATTGCCGCCATTCCGCAAGGAAGGCTTCGCGGGTGCGGCGCGATAGCGGCGTCGGGATGCCGACGATGCCGATGCGACGCAAGCCGTCCCTGAATGCGCGCCGGGCCAGCATGCGCGCTTCATCCTCGACCGATAACCCGAAGGCATACAGACCGGATGGCAGGGACACATTCGCCTCCGGCTGATTCAAGGTCAGCGTCGGGACCATGACCAGGCCGCTCGACGCAATCGCGGATACGCCGCTGCGCGTCATCGGCCCGACGACCACGGCGGCGCCTTGCGGCAGCAGTTGCGCGTAGGTCTGGTAGATTCCTTCCGGACTCGCATCCGTCGGGTGCACTTCGACCGGCAGGCGGCTGGGGTGTTGTTGCGAGGCTGCCTCGACGCCACGCACGAAAGCGTCCGCAACCGCGCGAAAATCCGGGGACTGCAGCGGCAACAGCAAGGCCATGAAGGGCGCGCGACGCGTGACGCCGGGCATCGGCAAGGGTGGCGTCACGATGCCCACTTCAGGTTCCGCGGGCATCCCTGGTTGCTCGACGCCGGGCGCGGGCATTTGCGGCGCAGGCGTTGTCACGGGCGCCGGTGCACGCGTCGGTGTTGCAGGCGGCATGGGGGCACAGGACAATGCCAAGCTTGCTGCAATCAGCGCAGCGCAAAGAGAGCGGATCAGTCGATGAGCGGGCACGCGGAGGAACTCGTGGATAAGGAGCGCGTTGCATTATATGTGGTGGCCACCCCGATCGGTAATCTGGGCGACATCACGCTGCGTGCGCTCGATACGCTCCGTGCCGTGAATCTCGTCTACGCGGAAGACACGCGCAACAGTGTCACGTTGCTTGCGCACCATGGCATTCAAGCAACACTCAAGCCGCTGCACGAACACAACGAAGCGCGCGCCGCGCAGGATGTGCTGCACGCGCTGCAGACAGGTTTGTCGGTGGCGCTGATCAGCGATGCCGGCACGCCGGCGATATCCGATCCCGGGGCGCGCGTGGTGGCCGAAGTGCGGCAGGCCGGCTATCGCGTCGTCCCCATTCCGGGACCGAATGCCGCGATCGCGGCGCTTTCCGTATCGGGTGCCGAAGGGCCGTTTTTATTCATCGGATTCTTGCCGCCGAAAGCGGGCGCGCGTCGAAAGGCGCTGGAGGCATGGCGCGATCTGACGCACACCCTGGTGTTTTACGAAGCGCCGCATCGCGTGCTCGAATGTGTGGACGATCTGCTCGCGGTATTGGGTCCGGCGCGCACGCTGACCATCGCACGCGAGCTGACCAAACTGTTCGAAACCATTCACACCTGCCGTCTCGATGAAGCGGCCGCCTGGTTCGCCGCCGACGCCAATCGCCTGCGCGGCGAGTTCGTGCTCATCGTATCCGGCGCGCCGGTGGAGCAAGACGCCGTGCTCGCCGAAGGCGAACGCGTGCTGAAATTGCTGCTCGACGAATTGCCGCTCAATAGCGCCGCCAGAATGGCCGCGACCATCACCGGCGCGCGCAAGAACGAACTGTATGAACGCGGTCTCGCGTTCAAGACTTGATAAGGAAGCGCATGCAAAGCTTGACGATTACCCGACCGGACGACTGGCATCTGCACTTGCGCGACGGCGGTCCGCTGGCGAGCGTGTTGCCGCACAGCGCGCGTCAGTTTGCGCGCGCGATCATCATGCCGAATCTGAGGCCGCCGGTGACTACGGTCGAACTCGCGCAGGCTTATCGCAATCGCATCCTGCGGGAATTGCCGCAGGGCATGCGCTTCGAGCCGTTGATGACCCTGTATCTCACTGATAACACGACCGCAGCCGAAATTGCCAAGGCCAAGACAAGCGGTTTTGTTCACGCGGTCAAATACTATCCGGCCGGCGCGACCACCAATTCCGATTCCGGCGTCACGTCGCTCGAGCGCGCATATGAAGCACTTGCTGCGATGGAAGCGCACGATGTGCCGCTGCTCATGCATGGCGAAGTGACAACGCCGGGCGTAGACATCTTCGATCGCGAGAAAGTGTTCATCGATACGGTGATGACGCAGATCGTGCAGCGCTTCCCCAAGCTGCGGGTCGTGTTCGAACACATCACGACTCAGGATGCGGCCGAGTTCGTGCGCGACAGCGGACCGAACATCGGCGCGACCATCACGGCGCATCATCTGCTGTACAACCGCAACGCGATTTTTCAGGGCGGCATCCGTCCGCATTACTACTGTCTGCCGGTGCTTAAACGCGAACGCCATCGCGAGGCGCTGGTCGCAGCGGCGACCGGCAGCAGCAACAAATTTTTCCTCGGCACCGACAGTGCGCCTCATCCGCAGAGCGACAAGGAAACGGCTTGCGGTTGCGCCGGCTGTTACACCGCGCATGCCGCGATCGAACTGTATGCCGAGGCGTTCGAAGCGGCCGGCGCGCTGGATCGACTGGAAGCCTTCGCCAGTTTCAACGGCCCTGACTTTTATCGTCTGCCGCGCAACAGCGAACGCATCACGCTCGTGCGCGATGCGTGGCAGGTGCCGCCGCAGCTCGCCTACGGCACGACTCAGCTTGTGCCTTTGCGCGCCGGCGAATCGCTGGCCTGGCGCATGCAATGACCGATGCGTGACGATGTTTGCGGGGCGCGCTGGGAGCGCGCCGCATTGCTCGCTTCGCCGCTGTTTCACACTGTCCACCCGCTGATCGAAGCGCTGCCCGCGGAATGTTTCCCAGACTGCACAACGCTCAATCTGCTGGCGCAGCGTCGCGCGCTATTCAACGCGAACGGCGTGCCGATCCGCTTCGTGTTGCCGCAAGGCGACGCAAAAATCGCGGCGTGCGACTACGAAGGCCGTGCCTACCGTACGGGCGAAGTGCTCACGCGGCCCGACAACTGGCACGACCTGTTCAACGCGCTGGCGTGGCTGAGTTTTCCGCGCACCAAGGCGTTGATCAATCGGCTGCATGTGGCCGAGCTGGCGCGGCAGCATGGCAGCACACGCAACGTCGCGCGCGATGTCCTGACGCTGTTCGACGAGGGCGGCATGATCGTGGCGTGCAGCGATCCCGCGCTGACCGAACTGTTGCGGCAATTTCAGTGGAAGCGCCTGTTCTGGGAACGGCGCGACGATGTCGCCGTACACATGCGCTTTTTCGTGTTCGGACACGCCATTCATGAAAAAGCGCTTGCGCCCTATAAAGGTATTACGGCGAAGGCAATCTGCGTAGCAGTGGAGCCGGATTTCGCCGCTTTGAAGATGGCCGAGCGTCTCGATCGATTGGACGTTGCGGCGGCTGCGGCGCTGTCCGAGTCGCAGGCCCTAGCCAGCACTGCGATGTTGCAGCCGCTGCCGATACTCGGGATCCCGGGATGGGCGGCGGAGAATGAACAGCCCGCGTACTACGACGACGTGCAGCACTTCCGCCCCGGTCGGATGCGCGCGCGCTCGAAGTCCAAATGAAAGGCCCCGCCATGGGGGCAGGGCCTTGGGCTCGCTCGGGCCAGCGAGCACCGCGTACGCCGTAAAAAACGGCGCCTGGACCGGAGCGGATGCTCCGTTGTCTTTCTGAAATGACGGCGTGTCGCCCTCTAGTCGGCTAGGGAAAGGCCGGCAGCGTCGGCTCCACTTTTCCGCCCATTGCTTCCGGATGGCGCCGAAGTACCATCTCGCGAATCTCGTCCACGCGCGAGGCCGGTGCATCCACCATCAGCAATATCCGTCCTGCTTCGATATCGCGTTCGAACTCGGTCAGACGGGAATTGGGTACTGATACGCCGATCAGACTCGAGGCCCAGCTGCCGAGAACCGCCCCGGCCGCACAGGTGATGAGTACGGTCACGAACTCGAGCCGCACGCCCTCCGGTGGGGTCATCACGACAAACAGTCCCACCAGCAGGCCGCCGAGCGCGCCGACCATCATGCCGATTTCGGCGCCGTGGATCAGATCGGTTTTCTGTAAGGCATTGGCTTCATGCAGCCGGCCGAGATCGGTGCCGCGTTTCGCGAGCACATGCAAACGTCGGTCTTCGATCCGCGCAAGCAGCAAATCGTCCACGGTGCGTTCGGTACTTGGGACGTCGGGAAGCAGAAAATATAGCCTTCGTCTCACAATGCTCTCCTGTGGAGTCGTTGCAGTTTATTTTTAGGTGGTGGGGAAAGCGAAATCAAGCAAACGGCGAGCAATAAAGGCGCCGGAACCACATCATTTGAGTAGCGTCGATGGCGGAACTTTGCCCGTTCGGCGCTGTATCATGCAGTCGAAGCTGGCCAGACGGCCGCTGGCGGACTCGATCCGCCAGAGGAAAGTCCGGACTCCACAGGGTAGGGTGCTGGGTAACACCCAGACGCCGTGAGGCGAGGAATAGGGCCACAGAGACGAGTCTTTGCGGAGTTGAAGCGGCGCGTAAGCG
>DATCWO010000052.1:0-11595 GCA_036566325.1 Burkholderiales bacterium
CGTCGTCGTCGTTATTACCGCCCGTTGAAATGACGACCGTACAGCGGAGCGCAATCATGCTGTCCGGTACGTCGTGAACGGTCGAGCAGGTGCCCGATTGTGCGGACCAGCCGACGTTTTGCCAGTCACCACAGTTACCCAGGGGCATCGAACCTTGTGACTGGCCAGTTTCCCCGCACGCTGAATCGGTCGCTGCGCCCGGATTGAACGATGCGGCATACGGGAAACTCCGTGGGGCTCCCGTTTGGGCCCACGCTTCCAGATAGTCGTGCAGCATCGGCACAACCGTTCTTTGCATTTTTTCGGATACCTTTTTTTCAACCTCAGGAAATAAATCGCCCGCCGTGATCAGGGCGATGTGATCATTGAACGATTCGTCGCCCGCTTTCAAAACGATCAGATCGTCGTCGAAATTTGTGTCTTCCAGATAGTTAACCCGGTTCTTTTTCGCGCTTTCTGTACCTCGCTCCTGGCCGGCGAGTGCCGGCCCCGGCGCAAAGATTATGGCGATGACTTGGTCGGCGTCGGTAGTACCGGTGACTCGATAGATACCTTGCGAGTCGCTGTTGACTGGATTCGAGGCCTTGTTAAGAAAATTCGGCGATACCGCGTACCAGAGCCGTTCGCCGCTTGAATCGCGCAAATCCGGAGCATTCAGTGTCTTCCATGGGAAGCGTCCGATTCGCGTTGCTGTCGTTCCGCAGGCACTGCCGTCACCGTGACCATTGTTGTCGTTGTCCGGACATGGAAAATGACCGGGACCGTTATTATCGATTTCGGACTCTGCTGACCATGCGATCAATATTTCTTTTGCGTTAGCGAGTGCCGCACGCGTCGCGTCATTGTTCCGTGCACGGGAACTGTTTTGATTAAGGCTTTGGGTATAGAACGTCAGAGAGCCGACAACGAGCACGACGAGAACCAGCATAAATGCAAAACCGCCCTGCGCCGCTCGCGGAGCGAGGCGAAGGGTGGCTCGGCTACATTTCTGCTTATGGCGTATCCCGGACGACAATGCGTCCTCCCTTCAGGCGATCGTGCACTTCGCCTGTTTGTGTTTCGACGGACTGGCCGACTTTAAGGCGGTTTTGAAGCAAGGATTGCGCCTTTTCAGGGCTGTCCGCGAGCGAGCCGTTTACCCAATTGACGGTCTTACCATCCGACCGCCGTATTTGTCCGTCAAAGCTTGTTGCGGTTGAGTTATCTGAATGATTCTCTTCCGTCACGATGCGCTCCATCGCGACGCGTTGGTCGGGGGTGTAGAACAATCGCCCCAATCTTTGCTCAGCGACGGCTTCAGTGAAATAGCTCGAAAGCCCTAGTGCGAGGGTGAGTGCGAAAAGCGTCACGCGTCTGCGCTTCATGACGTTTTGCCCTTTCCCTGATCGGTGATCGTGATGAGGTCCAACAGGCAACTGACGTTCAGGCCGGCACGGGTTGCAAGCGTGGTGGCGGGCCGATCGAGCGTGCATGATCTGACCAGCATGTGGGCGGGCAGTGCGGCGCGCAGTTCGCTCAGCAAGCCCAGAAAGCGTTCTTCATGCAGAACGGTGGCGTCCAGTTTCACCTGGCTGGTGCGAGCAGATACCTCCGCCGTGCCGGCTAAGGCGTAATCGAGTGCCTTCTGCGGTGCGATCGCATAGCGGATCTGACGTGATGGATCGCTGGAGCGGAGGCGTTCCAATGTCTCGATCCAGTCGAGTCTGCGTTCATCGCCAATCACCCCGCGCGCGACCAACAGTTCGTACTTCGTCACGCGCGCATCGATTTCCTCTCCCTCGATGCGAATGCGCGCGAGTTTTTCTTCCGACTGCGTTCGTTGTTGCGATGCAATTTTCTGTTCTGCTTTGAGCGTATCGACATAGGACGTTGCTGCGTACAAGGCGGCAACGCCTGCGACGATCAGGGTCGCGCCGATCGCCGCCGCGCCGAGGAGATGAAAACGGCGGCCGCTCATAATGCTTTGTTCGCGATGGTGATGGAAAAACGCGCGGCCCCGTCGCTCGCCTTGCCGGCTGCTTCGCTGCTGACCGTTTTTTCGGTGCCGATATCGAAGGGCAGGTCGGCGGCAAGAACCTCGAATCCTTGCGCGGTTTTCAATTCCTCGGCAAAGGCTTCGATCGTGTTGCCGAGTGTGCGGTAGTCCGTCGCGCCGATTCCCGTCACCGTGGCGGTGATGTCGACCGCTTCATAAGGGACGGTGCGGGCAGAGCCGGCGGTGGAGTCTTGTACTGCGGTTTCCATGCGCCAGGTCAGACGCTCCAGTTCCATTTGCGGAAACCGGCCGAGCACTCGGCTAATCCGGTTGGCGAACTGCGCCGGATCTGCGTTGACGTTGTTCAGTGCATCGTATTGCTGCAGGGCCGTGCGTAGATTTTCCAGCGTGGTCGGCAGCGTCGGAAAGGTTGTCGTAATGGCGTTGTAAGTGGAATCCGCGGCCAGGCGTCGCGTTTCATCGGCTTCGATTTTGTTGCTGAGATCGAATCCTTGCAGCAGTTGTATCCCCGCCGCAAACAGACAGGCCAAGCCAACCAGCGCACCAGATGCGACCAGGCCGAGTTGCAGATTGCGCATGCCGTAACGCGCTTGCGTGTTCCTTGAGGCATATTGTTGCGCGGGCCGCTTCCTGGCAAGCAGGTGCAGATACAACGCTTCCACGCCGAGGTGGGCGGGCGCGCCTTTCAGACCGACGCGCTTTGCCGCAATGCTCTGATCGATTACTTCGATCCGCAGTTGCGCAGGGGTGCCGATGCTGAAGCCCTGCACGCGCTCGGTTTGCCCCGGTGGCGCAATGACGATTGCATTGACCGTCCGGCTGTCGTCGCCCAGTTCGTGCGTGACGCGCAGGTATTGATAGAGCCGCTCGGTTTCGCGTTCCAGCGCGGCCATGACCGTCTGCTGCGTGATGACGTCTTCGCCGGCGAATGGGTTCAGGCGGCTGAAACGTACGCAGCCGCTGTGAACGTAGCTCTGACGCACGCCGCACTCATGCACGCCGACGACCAGCATGCGCGGCTTGGCGAGCTTCAACGTGGTCGCAAGCGCGTTCGCCAACAGGGCGGGCGAGTAAACGCCCGAGACCGGCACTTCGGCCTGTTCCAGTACGCGCAGCCAGGGCTGAATTTCCCCGGGGTTCGTGCACGAAGTCAGTAGTACTCTTTCTTCGCGTCGTTGCGTTTTCTCGTAGCCGAGGGAAATGCTCGTTGCCAGGGTGACATCGCGAAACCGCTGCGCAAGACGGCGCTGTATCAGTGCTTTCCGATCCGCGCCGCGCACGAACGGAATGGTATCGATATGAAAGCCTTCTTCGACGACGTCGACCAGCACGTGAATGACGCTCGATTTCAGCGTGGCGAAATGGGTCGAAAAACGGGCGAGGCCGGCATCCGATTGCTCGAAGCGGGCATCTTCGCTCAGCACGCCGGCGCGCCATCGATACAGCGCGACGCCGGTCGGCGAAAAATAAAGGAGTCGTGTTTGCGCCACGTCGCGTTGCCTAGAACTTGATCTTGCTGATTGTGTCGTAGATCGGCCCGAGCACCGACATCATCACCCACAACATCAAGGCGCCGAGAACGATGGTCATGGCAGGTTCGATCATGGCCTGCGCCTTGGGAATCGCTTCGCGTACCTCACGGTTATAGAAGTACCCGACGTTCAACAGGGCGCGATCCAGCATGCCGGTACTTTCGCCGACGCTCACCATGCGGACAACCAGCGGCGGGAACAACCCCACTTCGCGAAACGCGGTGGTGACGTTCTTGCCGTCCGCGATCTGCTGGCCGACACGATGCAGGCCGTCCTGAATCACTGCGTTGCCGGCCGATTCTTCGGCGGCGCGTATCGACTCGGTGATCGTAATGCCCGACGAATACATCAGCGCGAAGATGCTGGCGAAGCGCGACAGGATGATTTTTTCGAGGATTGGGCCGACGACCGGCAGGCGCAGTTTCATTGCATCGACGCGGTAGCGAACGAGTGGGTTGCGCGCGATCAGCCATTTCAGTGCCGCAAATCCGATGATCGGCGCGAGGATCACGAACCACCAGTAGTGGACGAAGAAATCGGAAACGGCGATGAGGATTCGGGTGTGCAGCGGAATGGTCTGCCCCATCGTCTTGATGAAAGTCATCATCTGCGGCACGAGGTAGATCATCAGGAAGAACGTCACTGCGATGACCAGCGTGCCGACAATGGCCGGATAAATCATGATGCGTTTGGTCTGTGCGGCGAGTTCGTCTTCCCACTTCAGGGTCTCGGTAAGGCTGCGCAACACCTCGGGCAATCGACCGGTGTCTTCGCCCGCCTTGATGAGCGCTCGCATCACCGGCGAGAAGACATGAGGATAGTTTGCCATCGAGCTGGAGAACGTCTGGCCGCCCTGGATCGCTTCGATGAGGCCGGAAATGATTTCGCGAAAACGCGAGTTGTCGAGGCTGTCGCGCAGATCGGTCAGCCCTTCGATCATCGGCACGCCCGACGTCGTGAGCTGTTCGAGCTGAAAGCAGAAGTTGATCAGATCGGTGCGCTTCACGCCGCGGCCGCTGCTGCCGCCGCGTCTCGCCGGGCCGCCCACAACGAGATCGAGCCCCATGCGCTTGAGGCGCAATTCGAGATCGACGACGTTCAGCGCGTCGAGTTGACCGAGTACTGCCT
Source organism: Burkholderiales bacterium (assembly GCA_036566325.1). Classification (GTDB taxonomy): domain Bacteria; phylum Pseudomonadota; class Gammaproteobacteria; order Burkholderiales; family SG8-39; genus ZC4RG42. The sequence continues at coordinate 4,657 of DATCWO010000052.1, forward strand.
TGCCGGCGACGTCGATTGCCTTGTAGCTGTATAGCGCCATGAATGGAACGTCGGAAGATCCGGGTGCCTACGTTAACGTGTTGAAGGGAGTGATCAAACCGGCAGAGGTGGGCGCTTGTGAAGCCCTTCACCCTTTCGGGCTTCGGGGCCGACGCAACTAGACGCCGAAAGCCGCTACATCCGATCGGTCAGATCCACCACCCGCATGAGTTCATCCAGCGCGGTCGAGCCGTCCAGCACGCGCCGGACGCCATCGTCCGCCAGGGTATGGAAACCTTTTTCCAGCGCCTTGCGTAGCAGTTCTCGGGCAGTGGCTCGATTAGCCATCATTTCGTCGATTTCCGGGTCGACCTTGAGTAACTCCATGATGGCGAGCCGCCCCTTGTAACCCTGAAACTCGCAGTGGTCGCACCCGACCGCACGGTAGATGCGTTGTGAGCTGCCTTGCTCGATGCCGAGCAGTTTGCGTTCGATATCGCTCGGCTCGTGAATTTGCCGGCAGTGTTTGCAAAGCCGGCGCACCAGGCGCTGCGCGATGATGCCAATGACGTTGCCGGCAAGGACTTCAGCTGACAGCCCGGTGTCGAGCAAACGCGGGATTGCGCCGATGGCCGAATTGGAATGCAGCGTCGAATACACCTGGTGGCCGGTCATCGATGCGCGAAATGCCATTTGCGCCGTGTCTTCGTCGCGAATTTCGCCGACCAGAATGATGTCCGGGTCCTGCCGCATCAACGATCGGATGCCGTTGCCGAAATCCAGCTTGGCCGCTTCGTTCACCGAGGTCTGGCGAATCAGCGTCATCGGATATTCGACCGGATCTTCGAGAGTCATGATGTTGACCCCGTCGTGATTGATGTGATTCAGGATCGAATAAAGCGTCGTGGTTTTTCCGCTGCCGGTTGGGCCGGTAACGAGAATGATGCCTTCGGGACGCGCGATCATGCGCTTGAGCATGGTGAGGTGCTCTTCCTGCAGGCCGAGACCCTCCAGCGGCACGATGCCCTTCTGCCGATCTAGAATCCGCAGGACGATGTTCTCGCCATGCGTTGTCACTTGCGATGCGACGCGGAAATCGACTTGCCGGCCGGTGAGCGAAAGCGAAATCCGACCGTCCTGCGGCGCGCGGGTTTCGGCGATGTTCATTTTCGCCATCACCTTGATGCGCACCGCCATCGCCGGCCAGTAGGTCTTGTGCAGTGATCGAATCTGGCGCAACACGCCGTCGATGCGATAGCGGATGCGCAGAAAATTCGCTTCCGGCTCGAAGTGAATGTCCGAGGCGTTGCGTTCCACCGCATCGGCAAGCAGAGCGGATACGAGCCGCACAACCGGCTGACTATATTCGTCGCCCGCAGCTTGCAGGCTCTGGTAATCGATTTCGCCGGTTTCGATCTCGTGCAGGATGCCGTCGATCGACAATTCGTGGCCGTAGAAGTGATCGACGGCGCGGGCGATTTCCGACTCGCCCGAGAGGCGCAATTCAAGTTCGTATTGACCGCGCAGTTGCGCGCGTACCTGATCAAGCGCAACGATGTTGTTCGTATCCGAGATGGCCAGGATCAGCACATCGCGTTCGCGATCCACCGCGACCGGGAAAACGTTGTAACGCTTGGCGAACTCGCGCGGCACCAGACGGATGGCGGTGGAGTCGACCACGATCTGCGACAGGTCGACACTCTTGAGGCCGAGCTTTTCGGACAGTGCGTCGCGCAGCGTTGCTTCCGAGACGAACCCCAGTTGCACGAGCAACCGGCCGACCGGCTGACGCGATTTGAGCTGCTCCAGCAGTGCAATGCGCAATTGATCTTCGGTTAGGATGCCCTGCGAGATCAGTATCTGTCCGATGTGGCGCTTGACCTGCGCCGAAGCTCCCATTGGCAAAATCTCCGTGACGTCAGCGGTTGAGTTCACGAATGCGAGCATCCGCTTGAGAAGCAAGAAACGCCGCCGGCCGCGCGCTCGAAAGCGACAGCGCCTTCTGGTAGTACTCGAGCGCCAGCTTGCTTTGCCTCAGTTGATCGAGGCTCACCGCAAGGTTGAACGCGTAATCGGGATTCGCCGGATCGGTCGAATACGCCTTGAAATACGCTTGCTGTGCCTCGGGCCAACGACCCTGAGTCGCATATTGATTGCCGAGCGTGAAGTGCAGGACGTTCGCATCCGGTCGTTGCGCGAGCAGATTCTTGATCCGGCTTTCGGTCGCAACGGGATCGCTGCGCCCGCGCAGTCCAATCAGGCCGGCATGCGCGTACGGGTCGCGCGGATCGATTTCCAGCAGCCTGACGTAGCGTGCTTCGGCGCTCGTATATTGCTGCTCGCGCATGTCGATCGCGGCCAGACCCAGCAGCGCGTCGCGACTGAGCGGGTCTTCAGTAAGCGCCGCCTGATAATCGGTGCGCGCGGCCACCAGATCGCCGCTCTCGAAAGCCGTATAACCCCGTTCCACTGCGGACGGACCGTGCGGCTTGGATTTGATCAGCGTGATGTGTTCGGCGTTACGCGTGTCGCGTTGCGCGCGCGCTGTCGGTGCGGTGAAGGTGTCACGAGGCGCCGGCGTCACCGGCTCTACCGAGATTGCAGTCGCGCTATTTGCTGCCGCCGTTTCGGACGACGCGCCGGCGGTTGTGGCAAAAGCAGCGTTGCTTATCGATTGCGTGTTCGAGGCGACGCGTGCTTCGGTGGTGCGCTCGATGGTGTTTTGCGGCGGTGTTGTCGGGCGACTCGCGAAAGCGGGTGGTTGAAGCTGATACCAGAAATAGGCAATCGCGCCGACGGCAAAGATGCTCAGTGCACCAAGCACGATGTAGAAGGGCCGACGTGGATCGTAATTCGGCGCCTTGGCTTCGAACAGTTGTCGCGCGGTATTCCGATCAGCCTGCGCGGATGCGAGCGAGGCGCTGTGCGTGGACTGTTTTGCCGGGCGATCGTCACTCGATCGCTTCACGCTTTCGGCAGACTTTGTTTTGTGCTGCAGTGGCACGGAAAAATCTTCCGGCAGAATGCTCATCGACTGGCTGATGTTCGGCAGTTTGTCGCGCGTCATCAGCGGTGGCGGCACTTCACCCTCGCTTAAGCCAAAGTCCGATTGCTCATCCAGCGGCGCCAGGCTGAGCGGCTCGTTACCCGTGGAAGTCGGCGACGCTTCATTCGCATCGCGCTGCGCCTTTTTAGCTTCTTCGGCGCGCTTCAGGGCATCGAGCAGCAGGCTCATCGCGCCGCTTCGCTTCCGAGAGCGGTGCGTGCGCGTGCCGGATGCGGTTCGCGCATGAAATTATCGCCGGGCAACATGGTTCTATATTCGCGATAGTCACCATTGATGCTCGGATCACGAATGACAACTGGACGGAGGAAGATTACCAACTCGGTTTTGCTGTTTGCATTGTTTTTGTTGGTAAAAAGATTGCCGAGAAAGGGAATGTCGCCCACGCCCGGCAGCGTATCGGTGTTGTTTGCCAGCTCATCCTGAATGAGGCCACCCATGACCGCAGTCTGCCCGTTGACAACCTTGAGCATGGACTCCAGTTCCCGCTCTCGTATTTCGGGCACGAAGTTATTGATTTGTTCGCGCGCCAGAGTTGGATTCGGATCGGGAACCATCCGTATCAGTCGGCGGATGGTCGGCTTGACGTTCAGCAGTACGGAATCGTCTTCGCCGATCTGTGGCGTCACATTCATGATGAAGCCGACCGAAACGGTTTGTGGCGTCGTGGTGAAGGTGGTCAGCGAAGTGCTCTCGTTCTGATTGGTTTCGGCAGTGACGTTGAAGTAGACCAGGTTGTCGACGACCTTGAGGACTGCAGTCTGATTGTTGATCACGCTGATGCGCGGGCTCGATAGCACCCGTACGTTGCCGAAGCTTTCAAGAAGGCGCAGCGTGGCTCTGAAGTTGCTCGAGTTGTACTGAGCGGCCTGCAGGTTATGAGTTGGATCAGCGGGCAACAGGCCGGTGAGCGGTATCGGCGGTTGCAATCCAGGCGTTGTGGCGGGGTCGCGATAAAGACCGCCTTGCAGTAACTGGAAGCCGGCGCTGCCACTCAGCACCGCCCAGTCGATGCCTTGCTGATAATCGTTGCTGAGTTGGACCTCGACAATCGTCGCTTCGATTAATACCTGTCGCTTGGCGCTGACCAGTACCTGATCCAGAAATTCCTGGAGTCTCTCGTGCTGGCGCGCTGTTGCTCGAATCGAGAGTACGCCTGCTTCAGGGTTCGCGATGACAGAAGCCGCTTCGCGAAAAGTGACGCTGGGTTGAGCAGGTGCTGTTGCGGTACCCGTTACTTGGTTTACCAGATTTGAAACCGCAGAGGCGGGGCCCGACGAAGGGGTTGCGCTCGCGGTGGCGGGAGCGGGAGCGGGGAGAATTTTGTCGGTCTCCCGCAGGATGTCGCGCACGTTTTCTTCCAGTCGCGTCCAGAACTGATTGGTGGATCGATTGGTGATCGTCATGGTAGACGAGTTCGCGGTGTTGGAGCCTCCCGAGGCGCCGCTGGTCTGACCGCCGCTCGCACTAGTACTGGTGATCTGGCCCGACGCGCTTATCTTGCCTTCCGCCTCCCGGCTCATGTTCACGTAATCGACCTTGTAGATACGCAAAAATGGCGAATCGGGCATCACCATCAGATTCGGCCCATTCAACTCGTAGCGCATGTCCACTTGGCGCGAAATGCGATCGAGCAGTTGCGGCAAGGTTTGATCGAGCGCATTCAACGACACGGTGCCGGTAATGCCGGGATGGATGTCGACGTTGAGATTGGCGTCGCGCGCGAGCGCGAAGAGCAGTTCCTGCGCCGGAACGTTATGTACAGTAACGCTGAAGGTTTCGAGCTTCGCTGCGGGCTTGGGTAACGGCAGCGCCGGCAGCGTTTGTACAGGCGTGGGGATACTCGCCGATGGAGGCGGCACCGAAGATTGCTCGAGATGGCCGTCCGAGGCTTTCATTGGCTGAAAGCATCCCCCGAGCGCCACGACCAGCCCACACACAACCAGAGGTCTTAGCATTGAGTCCCCGTACATCAGCGGGCCTTGCGCCCCGCTTATTGTTTAGCAGCGAGTATAACCATCGACGCTAAGAAATTGTTTTACCGTCTAATTGCATCTGCGAACAGATGCCGGTCGAGGTTGCGACTTATTGCGCGTTTTGTCGACGCATCACAACGACGCTGCGGTGGTAGGGGCCCTTCGCTTTCAGCGCGGCCGGCAGATTGCCCATTGCAGTGATGGTGGTTTCCACCGAGGGGTACAGACCGTAAGCCACGGCGTAGCGCTGCTTACCTTCATGTTTCACGCCATAGACGTGCAACTGCTGCGGATCGACGACTTTGCCGATTTCCGCCAGGAAGTACTCGAGGCGCGAAGCGCTCGTCGCCGTCATTAGATGAATGGTGAAGTGCCCGGCCGGTGCGGTATCAAGCCAGGGTTGGGTTGCGTCATAACGCTCGCGCGCAAGCGGGCCGAGTTGTGCTTCATCGTTCGCCGCGCCGCCTTGCGGTTCGACGCTGGCAGGCTGTTGAGCAAGCGGCGCCAGGGGTGGCGTATCGGATGCGGCCTTGGCGGGTGATGCAGCAGGCTCGGTCGGGGTTGGCGATACCGCGTCAGTCGCCGCGGAGGCGGCGATGGGTGCGTCGAAGAACCGCACGCCGAAACCGATGGCGATGCCAACGACCAGCGCGGCGATCGCAATGGCCCAGGGCCCGGGACGAGGTAGCGGTTTCTTGTAGTTCGAATCCTGGATCGCCGCACGCGCATGCTTGGCAGTCACTTCGTGCGTGCCGTCGGCAAATGCGGCGAGCAGTGCCTTGTCGGCGAGGATGTTGATGCGGCGTGTCAGCCCTTGCGAGGCTTTGACGATGGCGCGCAGCGCCGGCGCGGAGAATACATTGGGTCCGCGAAAACCCGCGGCGCGCATGCGAAAGTCGATGTACTTCTCGATGTCCTGCCGCACCAGCGGTTCAAGGCGGAAGCTGTGCGTGATGCGTTCGCGCAACTGACGCATGTTGGGCAGCGCGAGCTGCTCGTCCAGTTCCGGCTGACCGAACAGCACGATCTGCAGCAGCTTGTGGCGATTGGATTCGAGATTGGACAGCAGGCGGATTTCTTCGAGCGTTTCGAGCGGCATGGCGTGCGCTTCGTCGATCAGCACGACGACCCGACGGCCCTGCGCGTACAACCCGATAAGGCGTTCCTGTAGCGCCCGCATCCGGATGGTGGTGTGACTGCTCTCCGATTCGGCTTTGAGATCGGCGGCCAGCACATCAAGGATCTCATCGCGCGAGACGGAGGGGTTGGCGAGGTAGAGCACCTCGACCGATTCAGGCATTCGTTCGAGCAGGACGCGGCACAGCATCGTCTTGCCGCTGCCGACTTCGCCTGTCACCTTGACGATGCCCTCGTCGTGCGTGATGGCGTAGATCAACCCTTCGAGCGTCGCCCCGCGCTTGGCACCTTCGAAAAAGAACTCGGTGTGCGGGGTGATGCGGAAGGGCGGCTCGTCGAGCCCAAAATGCGCGAGGTACATAAGACCGCTTAATAAAAGTCGCGCCAGCCCGGCAGGTTTGGGCGGACCCGATTAAGTGCCGAGTATGGTCGCAAGTGCGCGTGGATGTACGAGCGAGGGCAAAGCGAAACAGCGCTTCGCCACCTTGAATTCGCGATTCCTTTCCCTAAAAACTTTCGCAGCTGCGGTATTCGAAAACTTACGCCTGCTTCTGTAGCGATTCCATCCTGCTGTAGAGCGTGGTCCGGTTGATGCCGAGCAGCTTGGCTGCCTGACTGACATTGCCGCGCGTAAGCTTCATCGCGGCTTCGATATAGCCTTGTTCCCACGACTTGAGCATGTCGTCGAGATTGAACGAACGCTCGCGCTGCAAATGACGCTGCGCCTGTTCGACGATCACTTCGGGATCGTTCGGTAACGCCAGTTCGGGCGTGCCTAATCCT